>NZ_JBMDIJ010000017.1:0-101694 GCF_057808595.1 Pseudomonas sp. FG98
AGGTTCAGCGGAGCACGCAAACCTTGTGGGAGCCGGCGTTGCCGGCGATGAGGCCCTAAGCAGCAATAAAGATCAGGCAGCCCGGCTCAATTCCCGCCGTTGCAGGTAAGCCACCAGGTTCTGCTGTTCGGCTTCGGTCATGAACAGGCCCAGCTTGCTCCTGCGCCACAGGATGTCGTCTGCCGACACCGCCCACTCTTCCCGGCACAGGTAATCCACTTCCCGGCTGAACAACCCGCCGCCGAGGGCTTCACCCAAATCTTCCGGACCCTTGGCACCGTCCAGCAGTTGCCAGGTACGGCTGCCATAGGTCAGCGCCCAACGCTTGGCCAGTGCACTCGGCAGCCAGCCGAAGCGGGCGAGGATCTCGTCGCTCAGCGCTTGCGGCGTGCTCATGCCCTCGCCCCCGGGCAGCGGCGCACTGGCGGTCCAGCTCGGCCGCATCTGGGTGAACCAGGGCGCCAGCTCGCGCATAGCCGATTCCGCCAGCTTGCGGTAGGTGGTCAGCTTGCCGCCGAACACCGACAGCAGCGGTGCCTGGCCATCCTCCGAGGACAGCGCCAGGGTGTAGTCACGGGTCACCGCCGACGGGTTGTCCGACTCGTCGTTGCACAGCGGACGCACGCCGGAGTAGGTGAGGAGAATGTCGTCGCGGTTCAGGCGGTGCTTGAAGTGCTGGTTGACCACCTTGAGCAGGTAGTCGGTCTCCTGCTCGGTGATCGCCACCTTGGCCGGATCGCCGCTGTATTCGCGGTCGGTGGTGCCGATCAGGGTGAAACGCTCCAGGTACGGGATGGCGAAGACGATGCGCTGGTCTTCGTTCTGCAGGATGTAGGCGTGCTCGCCCTCGTAGAGCTTCGGCACGATCAGGTGGCTGCCCTGGATCAGGCGGATACCGTAGGGTGCGCTCAGGTGCAGATCATCCTTGATGAACTTGGCCACCCATGGGCCGGCCGCATTCACCAGCGAACGGGCCTGGATGCTCTGCAGGCTGCCGTCGGCCCGCTCGACCTGCACGTTCCACAGCTTGCCGTGGCGGCTGGCACTGACGCAGCGGGTGCGGGTGAGGATGTGCGCGCCGTGCTCGCGGGCGGCCATGGCGTTGAGTACCACCAGGCGGGCATCGTCCACCGCGCAATCGGCGTACTCGAAACCGCGGGTGATTTCCGCCTTCAGCGGGTTTTCCGGGCCGAAGCGCAGGCTGCGCGAGGCGCCGAGCTGCTTGCGCTTGCCGAGGTTGTCGTAGAGGAACAGGCCGGCGCGGATCATCCAGGCCGGACGCAGGTGCGGGCGATGGGGCAGGACGAAGCGCATCGGCTTGACGATGTGCGGCGCCTTGGCCAGCAGCACCTCGCGCTCGGCCAGGGCTTCACGGACCAGGCGGAATTCGTAATGTTCGAGATAGCGCAGGCCGCCATGGATCAGCTTGCTGCTGGCCGAGGAGGTGTGGCTGGCCAGGTCGTCCTTTTCGCAAAGGAACACCGACAGGCCGCGTCCGGCGGCGTCGGCGGCGATGCCGACACCATTGATGCCGCCACCGATGACGGCGACGTCATACACCTCGGCGAGGATGGGAGCGCTGGATTGGGACACGGCAAGGCCTCTCGAAAGTCGTTCTGATATCTTTTATGAACATGAATGTTCGTATTCGAAAATGTTAGCCGAACGAAAAGCCGCCGACCAGTGACTTTCCATAGAAAATACTGATCGGATTACAAACAAATGAAAAATAACGAACATTCACGCCACCGGCCTTGCGCCGGCGGCAGTCACTGGCTCAGACCACTTCGAGGCGGATCTTGTACTGGTTGAGCAACTGGGCCAGGGCGCTGACCGGCGCCTGGTCGGTCACCAGGCAATCGACCAGGCTGATCGAGCCCAGGCGGACCATGGCATTGCGTCCGAATTTGCTCGAGTCGGCAGCCAGGATCACTTGGCGGGCGTTGGCGATGATCGCCTGGGAGACCCGCACTTCCTGATAATCGAAGTCCAGCAGGCTACCGTCTTCGTCGATGCCGCTGATGCCGACCAGGGCGAAATCGACCTTGAACTGGTTGATGAAGTCGACACTGGCCTGACCCACCACGCCGCCATCGCGGCGCACATTGCCGCCAGCCAGTTGCACTTCGAAATCGTCCTTGGCACTGAGGATCGAGGCGACATGCAGGTTGTTGGTGATGATCTTCAGGTGGTTGTGGTTGAGCAGGGCGCGGGCGATGGATTCGGTGGTGGTGCCGATATTGATGAACAGCGAGGCATGGTCGGGGATTTGCCGGGCCACGGCCTCGGCGATGCGCTGCTTCTCGTCGCGCATCTGGTCGGCGCGCATGGCGTAGGCGGTGTTCTCGATGCTGGAGTCGTAGGCCGCGCCACCGTGATAACGGCGCAGCAGGTTGACCTCCGCCAGCTGGTTGATATCGCGGCGGATGGTTTGCGGGGTGACGACGAACAACTGCGCCATTTCCTCGATACTGACGTAGCCACGCTCGCGGACCAGTTCGAGAATTTGTTGTTGGCGGGGAGGCAGATTCATGGGCGTCCTTCAGGGGCGGCCGAAAAATGCTGCAATGATGCCGGAGGAAGGAGCCGGGGACCAGTCTGGAGGCGTCCCCGGCATGGCTTGCAGCGCAGCCGTTCCCGTTTGGAAACGGCCGTGCCGAAGCCTGGCTGCGCGGTTACTCCTCGTGGGGCTCCCAGTCGCGGGTGCGGTCAACGGCCTTGAGCCAGCCGCTGTACAGCTTCTCTTTTTCCGCTTCGGCCAGTTGCGGAGTGAACTCCCGCTCGATCAGCGCCTTGCCGCGCAGTTCGTCCAGGCCGCTCCAGAAACCGCAGGCCAGGCCGGCCAGGTAGGCGGCGCCGAGGGCCGTGGTTTCGCGCATCTGCGGGCGCTCGACACAGGTGCCGAGAATGTCCGCCTGGAACTGCATGAGGAAGTTGTTGGCCACCGCGCCGCCGTCCACGCGCAGGGCGCTGAGACGCTGGCCGCAGTCCTGCTGCATGGCGTCGAGCACGTCGCGGGTCTGGTAGGCGATGGATTCCAGGGCGGCGCGGATGATGTGGTCGACCTTGACCCCGCGGGTCAGGCCGAACAGGGCGCCACGGGCATACGGATCCCAGTACGGCGCGCCGAGGCCGGTGAAGGCTGGCACCAGGTAGACGCCGTTGCTGTCCTTGACCTTGCTGGCGAAGTACTCGGTGTCATGGGCGTCGTTGACGATCTTCAGTTCGTCGCGCAGCCACTGCACGGTGGAGCCGCCGTTGAATACCGCACCTTCCAGGGCGTAGGCCACTTCGCCGCGTGGGCCGCAGGCGATGGTGGTGAGCAGGCCGTGGGACGATTGCACCGCCTGTGCGCCGGTGTTCATCAGCAGGAAGCAGCCGGTGCCATAGGTGTTCTTGGCCTGGCCCGGTTCCACGCACATCTGGCCGAACAGCGCGGCCTGCTGGTCGCCGGCGATACCGGCGATATCGATGCCGCTCTTGGTCTTGCCGTAGATCTGCGAGGACGGGCGCACTTCCGGCAGCATCTGCCGCGGGATGCCCAGCACTTCAAGCATCCTGTCGTCCCATTGCAGGGTATGGATGTTGAACAGCAGGGTGCGCGAGGCGTTGGTGTAGTCGGTGACATGCACCTTGCCGCCGGAGAATTTCCAGATCAGCCAGCTGTCGACGGTGCCGAACAGCAGATCGCCGCGCTCGGCGCGTTCGCGGGCGCCTTCGACGTTGTCGAGGATCCACTTCAGCTTGGTTCCGGAGAAGTACGGGTCGGTGACCAGGCCGGTGGTTTCGCGGATGTAGTCCTGCAGGCCGTCGCGCTTGAGCTGCTCGCAGATCTCGGTGCTGCGGCGGCACTGCCAGACGATGGCGTTGTACACCGGGCGCCCGGTTTCCTTGTCCCAGACCACGGTGGTTTCGCGCTGGTTGGTGATGCCGATGGCGGCCACCTGGTCGTGGCTGATGCCGGCCTGGGCCAGGGCCTCGACCATGGTCGCGCTTTGGGTGGCGAAGATTTCCATCGGGTCGTGCTCGACCCAGCCGGCCTGCGGATAGTGCTGGGCGAACTCGCGCTGGGAGGTACCGACAACGTTTGCGTCACGGTCGAAGATGATGGCCCGCGAACTGGTCGTGCCCTGGTCGAGGGCAATGATGTAGTTCTTGTTCTGAAGGTCTGTCATGTCGTTGGCCTTGCAGTGAATAGGGTTGGAATCAGGCGTTGGCGATCCTGCGGATCACGAGGCCTGGGTCTTGCCTTGAGCGTTGTCGTCGCTCGGGGCGGCCGCAGCGGCAGTCGGCAGGCTGCGGGCAAATACGCCACGGTAAAGGGCGGCACCGAGACTGGCTCCCATGATCGGCGCGAAAACCGGAACGAGGAAGTAGGGAATGTCACGCCCGCCGGTAAAGGCGACGTCGCCCCAGCCGGCGAGGAAGGTCATGAGCTTGGGCCCGAAATCCCGCGCCGGGTTCATCGCGAAGCCGGTCAGCGGACCCATGGCGCTGCCGATCACCGCGATCAGCAGGCCGATCAGCAGCGGCGCCAGGGGGCCACGGGGCAGGCCGTTGTTGTCGTCGGTCAGGGCCATGATCACGGCCATGAGGATGGCGGTGATGATCACTTCGACCAGGAACGCCTGGCCGGTGGACAGGGCCGGATGCGGGTAGGTGGAGAACACCGAGGCCAGCTCCAGGCTGGCCTGGCTGCCGCGGACCATGGCATGGGTCTGTTCGTAATCGAAGAACAGGTTGCTGTACAGCGCGTATACCAACGCTGCGCCGCAGAAGGCGCCAGCGACCTGGGCGAGGATGTAGAAGGGCAGTTTGGCTTTTTCGAAACCGGCGAACAGGCACAGGGCGATGCTCACGGCCGGGTTCAGGTGTGCGCCGGAGATTCCGGCGGTCAGGTAGATCGCCATGCTCACGCCGATCCCCCAGATGATGCTGATTTCCCACAGGCCGAAGCTGGCACCCGCGACCTTGAGCGCGGCGACGCAGCCGGTGCCGAAAAAGATCAGCAGCGCGGTGCCGAAGAATTCGGCCAGGCATTGGCTGGATAACGTCGGTTGTTGTAGAGCAGTCGTCATTCGATACCTCGGTTCTTGTTGTTGTGAGGCGCAGTGAGCGCTCGACGGAAACCCGACGGAAATCCCCATTTCCGGTCAGGCGGGGGTGGAAATGCACCTTATAAGGGCGGTACTACATTCAAAAACGAAAAAATATAGACAAGAAACGATTATGTCAAAGGTCGAAAGCGAACCATCATTCACAAACTGACTGGCGGCCCACAGCGCGTACGGACCTTGTCCTACAAGGCAATGGTTGTGTGTGGGGATTTGTCCTACAGTAGCCAGCCAAAGGAAACCGAACATCGCTGTTGGAGCCCCCGCATGACCCCTGCCCTGGATCTGTTGAAGAAGGTTCGCGCCGAACATCGCATTCACAGTTATGAACACGATCCCAAAGCCGCGTCCTATGGCCTTGAAGCTGCCGAGAAGCTGAATCTGAACCCGAAGCAGGTGTTCAAGACCCTGCTCGCGGCGACGGAGAAGGGCGAGTTGCTGGTGGCGGTGGTCCCGGTGGTGGGGACCCTGGATTTGAAGGCCCTGGCCCAGGCGGCGGGGGCGAAGAAGTGCGAAATGGCTGATCCGGCTGCGGCCCAGCGTTCAACGGGATATCTGGTTGGGGGAATCAGCCCGCTTGGGCAGAAGAAACGTCTGAGGACTTTTATCGACAAGTCCTCGGAAGAGTTTCCCACCATTCACGTCAGTGCCGGTCGGCGAGGATTGGAGGTGGAGTTGGCTGCGGCGGTGTTGGCCGAGCACACCCAGGGGAAATTTGCGGCTATCGGTAAAGAATAGAGTGGCTGGCTTTAAGCTATCTCTGTGGGAGCTGGCTTGCCAGCGAATTGGCCGAACCTGACAACATCATTGTTCAGGTCGGCCTCATCGCCGGCAAGCCGGCTCCCACAGGTTCCGGGGCAGCCACAGGGTTGGTGTTCGGCGTGGTCCCTGTGGGAGCTGGCTTGCCAGCGATTAGCCCCCACAGGATTTCAGTGTGCCGAGCTGTAGCGGCGCACGCCGTTCTCATCGGCGGGCAAGCGCGCTTCGACACTGCCGGAAGCCGCAAACAGCACCAGGTGATCCGCCGCAACGGCAATCCCGACCTCCTGGCCGACCTGGTAGTCCAGATGGCTGGGGAAGATGGCTTCCAGTTGAGTGCCGGTGGCCAGTTGCAGGCGATACAGGGTCGAGGCGCCCTGGAAGCTCTTGCCGCTGACCCGCGCCTGCAGGCCACTGTCGGCGGCATGCACGATGTCGTCGGGGCGCAGCAGCACATCCACGGCACCACCTACCGGCAGTGAATAGGCACGATTGCCGCGCAGCTCGCCGAGTTCGGTCTGTACCGTATCCGGGCTGAGCAACTGGCCGCGAATAAAGTAGCCCTGGCCGATGAAGCTGGCCACGAATGGCGTAGCCGGCTCGTGATAGAGGTTGTACGGCGTATCCCATTGCTCCAGGCGGCCTTCCTTGAACACCCCGACATGGTCGCTGACGGCAAAGGCTTCTTCCTGGTCGTGGGTGACCAGTACGGCGCTGGTGCCGCGGCTCTTGAGGATGTCGCGAACCTCATGGCTGAGGCGCCGGCGCAGTTCCACGTCGAGGTTGGAGAAGGGCTCGTCGAGCAGCAGCAGTTGCGGTTCGGGAGCCAGGGCGCGGGCCAGGGCGACCCGTTGCTGCTGGCCGCCGGACAGTTCGTGCGGGTAGCGCCCGCCGAGACCGTCGAGCTTGACCAGTTCCAGCATCTCCTTGACCACGTCCTGCTGGCGCGGGTGCTTGCCGATGCCGAAGGCGACGTTCTGCGCCACGGTCAGGTGCGGGAACAGCGCATAGTCCTGGAACACCATGCCGATCCGGCGCTTTTCCGGGGCCAGGGTGAAACCGGCCTTGGAAATGACTTCGCCGGCCAGGCTGATCTCGCCGCCATGCACCGGTTCGAAGCCGGCGATGGCGCGCAGGGTGGTGGTCTTGCCGCAGCCCGACGAGCCCAGCAGGCAACCGATATCGCCGACGTTGAGGTGCAGGTTGAGGTTCTGGACGATACGCGCCTCGCCATAGCCGCAGGCGAGGTCGCGCAGGTTAAGCAGTAGGGGCTTGCTCATGCGTGGTGATAGGCCGGTTCAACAAGAAATTCGAGAAGTGCCTTCTGCGCATGCAGGCGGTTTTCGGCCTGATCCCAGGCGACCGAACGCGGGTCGTCGAGCAGGTCGAGGCTGATTTCCTCGCCGCGGTGGGCGGGCAGGCAGTGCATGAACAGAACGTCGGCAGCGGCCAGGTCGAGGAGTTCGCGGGTGACCTGGTAGGGCGCGAAACGCTCCAGGCGCCGTGCGGTCTCGTCTTCCTGGCCCATGGAGGTCCAGACGTCGGTGCTGACCAGATGGGCACCACGTACCGCTTCCTTCGGATCGCGGACGATCTGCACGCGGTCACCGGCCTGGGCGACGAACTTCGGATTCGGCTCGTAGCCTTCCGGGCAGGCCACGCGCAGCTGGAAGTCGAACTGGATGGCCGCTTCTATATAGCTGTTGCACATGTTGTTGCCGTCGCCGATCCAGGCCACGGTCTTGCCCTGGATCGAGCCGCGGTGTTCGAGGAAGGTCTGCATGTCGGCCAGCAGCTGGCACGGGTGCAGGTCGTCGGACAGGCCGTTGATCACCGGCACGCGGGAGTTGGCGGCGAATTCGGTCAGGGTGCTGTGGGCAAAGGTACGGATCATCACCGCATCGAGCATGCGCGACATGACGATGGCGCAGTCGCCGATCGGCTCGCCGCGGCCCAGTTGGGTGTCACGCGGGGAGAGGAAGATCGCCTGGCCGCCGAGCTGGATCATACCGGCTTCGAAGGACAGCCGGGTACGGGTCGAGGATTTCTCGAAAATCATGCCCAGTACGCGGTTTTTCAGGGGCTCGAAGAGTACGCCGCGGTTACGCAGGTCTTTCAGCTCGATCCCTCGGCGGATCACACTGACCAGTTCATCGGCGGTGAAATCCATCAGGGAGAGAAAGTGCCTAGCGCTCATCATTGACTACCTTTTTGCAACAGACCGCAGATCAGCAAAAACCGGTTTTTCGGAAACACGGATGAGACCTGCGGCGTAAGCCGCACGGGGCGACGAAATAGGGGAAGGCGCAATACTATAATTAAATGTCGCGTCTTACCAAGTGGGGGCTGCCTCGACGGTCTTGGTCGAACACAACACGTGCCGTCTGTCTGCTCCTTTTTGCGGAGCAAGAGAGCTTTTTACACTGCCCCGGAAGGACTTTGCAACGAACGGACGGGGCTTTGTCGGCCTCCTGGGACCATCGTCCAGGCTGATGCCGCAGGATTCACCAGGCGAAGATCGCTGGCGAGCAGCCCGGGCCGAGGCCATAGTCGGGGACGGCACTCCCCCCGGATCAAAGAACAAGAGGCGGCCATGACCAAGACCGTGCACCACCGCGCCTGTCACCTGTGCGAGGCCATCTGCGGCCTGACCTTCGAGCTCGACACCGACGAGGGCGGCACGCCGCGTATCGCGTCGATCAAGGGCGACCCCCAGGACAGCTTCAGCCGCGGCCATATCTGCCCCAAAGCGGTGGCCCTGCAGGATATCCAGAACGATCCGAATCGCTTGCGCGGCCCGGTCGTACGGGTGGGCGAGCAATGGCTGCCGATCGAGTGGGAGGAGGCCTTCGAGCTGGCCGCGCGCAAGCTGCACGAGATTCAGCAACGTCACGGGCAGAACGCTGTGGCGGTGTACCAGGGCAATCCCAGCGTGCACAACTATGGGTTGATGACCCACAGCAACTACTTTCTCGGCCTGCTGAAAACCCGTAACCGCTTTTCCGCCACCTCGGTCGACCAGTTGCCCCATCACCTGACCAGCTACCTGATGTACGGCCATGGCCTGTTGTTGCCGATCCCGGATATCGATCACACCGACTTCATGCTGATCCTCGGCGGCAATCCGCTGGCCTCCAACGGCAGCATCATGACCGTGCCGGACGTCGAGAAGCGCCTCAAGGCCTTGCAGGCCCGGGGCGGCAAGCTGGTGGTGGTCGATCCGCGGCGCAGCGAGACCGCAGCGATGGCCGACCAGCACCTGTTCGTTCGCCCAGGCGGTGACGCGGCGTTGCTGTGCGGCCTGCTCAACACCCTGTTCGAGGAAGGTCTGACCCGTGCCAGCCATCTGCCGGTCAGTGGCCTGGATGAGGTGCGCGCGGCGCTGCAGCCGTTCACTCCGGAAGTGATGAGCCTGCTTTGCGGCATCGAGGCGGGTTTGATCCGCCAATTGGCGCGAGACTTCGCGGCGGCGGACAAGGCCGTGTGCTACGGGCGCATGGGCGTCTCCACCCAGGCCTTCGGCACGCTTTGCCACTGGCTGGTGCAACTGATCAACCTGGTCAGCGGCAATCTCGATCGGGTCGGCGGTGCGCTGTGTACCGAACCGGCGGTGGACCTGGTGGCGACCACCAGCGGTGGACATTTCAATGCCTGGCAGAGCCGGGTGTCGGGGTTGCCGGAGTACGGCGGCGAACTGCCGGTCTCGGCCCTGGCCGAGGAAATGCTGACCGAGGGTGAGGGCCAGGTGCGGGCGCTGGTCACCGTCGCCGGCAACCCGGTGCTGTCGACACCCAACGGACGGCAGCTGGAGCAGGCCCTGGATGGCCTGGAGTTCATGCTCAGCGTCGATCTCTACATCAACGAGACCACTCGTTATGCCGACCTGATCCTGCCGTCCACCTCGGCGCTGGAGAACGATCACTACGACACCACCTTCAATCTGTTCGCGGTACGCAATGTCACGCGCTTCAATCGCGCGATCCTGCCCAAGCCCGAGGGTGCGCTGCATGACTGGGAGATTTTCGTCGGTCTGGCCGAAGCCTTTGCGCGGATCGCCGACAAGCCGCTGAAACCGACCATCCCGCCTTCGAAGATGATCGACCTGGGCCTGCGTGGCGGGCGTTATGGCGAGGGCTCGCCGTTCGACCTGTCGCTGCGCACCCTCGACCAGCATCCCCATGGCATCGATCTTGGGCCGTTGCAGCCGAATCTGGCGGCGCGCCTGAAGACCGAAAGCAAAGCCATCGAGGCCGCGCCCGGGGTGCTGCTTGCCGACCTGCAGCGCTTTGCCGCGCAACAACCGCCCAGCGCCGCCCAGTTGCTGCTGATCGGCAGGCGTCATGTGCGCAGCAACAACTCCTGGATGCATAACTTTCATCGCCTGGTCAAAGGCAAGCCGCGCCATCAGTTGCTGATGCATCCCGAGGACCTGGCCGGACGGCAGTTGCAGGACGGCCAGCGCGTGCGCGTGACCTCGCGGGTGGGCACCATCGAGGTCGAGGTGCAGGCCAGTACCGACATGATGCCGGGTGTGGTCAGCCTGCCCCACGGCTTCGGCCATGCCCGTCCTGGCGTACTGCTGGATATCGCCAGTGCCCAGGGCGGGGCGAGTGCCAATGACCTGACCGACGAGCGCCTGATCGATGGGTTGTCGGGCAACGCGGTACTCAATGGCGTTCCGGTGGAAGTGGTTGCCGCTTGATTGTCGGCAAGACCGAGCGTGCGCCTCGGCTTTCCGATACAATGCGCCACCGTGCCGACAAACCAGGTCGGAAAGTTCAGCCGAGGTGCTTCATGGATATCATCGAAACAATCAAAGAGCAGATCGCTAACAACACCATTCTGCTGTACATGAAAGGCTCGCCGAATGCGCCACAGTGCGGCTTCTCGGCAAAAGCGGCGCAAGCCGTGATGGGTTGCGGCGAGAAGTTCGCTTACGTCGACATCCTGCAGAACCCGGAAATCCGCGCCAACCTGCCGAAGTACGCCAACTGGCCGACCTTCCCGCAACTGTGGGTGGCTGGCGAGCTGGTCGGCGGCAGCGACATCATGGCCGAGATGTTCGCCAACGGCGAGCTGCAGACCCTGATCAAGGACGCAGCAGCCAAGGCCAAGGCTTCCGAAGCCTGATCGCCTGCCGATCCCGAAAAGCCCCGCCCGTGCGGGGCTTTTTCTTGCCTGAAGGATAATCGCCAACCTTGTGGGAGCGGGTGAACCCGCTCCCACAAGGTCCGTGTAATCTCAAAAAAAAAGCAGCGGCCGATGGCCACTGCTCTTTCTTGCCGCTTACAACATGCAGCTTGAAGCTGTCACTCACCCATCTGCGATTGCAGATAGTTCTCCAGGCCGACCTTGTCGATCAGGCTCAGCTGGGTTTCCAGCCAGTCGATGTGCTCTTCCTCGGATTCGAGGATGTCTTCCAGCAGCTCACGGCTGCCGAAGTCGCCGACGGTTTCGCAATGGGCGATGGCGGCTTTCAGGTCGATCAGGCCTTTCTGCTCGATCTTCAGGTCGCACTCCAGCATTTCGCGGGTGTGCTCGCCGATCAGCAGCTTGCCCAGGTCCTGGACGTTGGGGATGCCTTCGAGGAACAGAATCCGCTTGATCAGCTTGTCAGCGTGCTTCATTTCATCGATGGATTCTTTGTATTCGTGCTTGCCGAGCTTATCCAGACCCCAGTCTTCGTACATGCGCGCATGCAGGAAGTATTGGTTGATCGCGACCAGCTCGTTTCCGAGGATCTTGTTGAGATGCTGGATGACGCTTACGTCGCCTTTCATGGTGGGGTCCCGCCCTGTCTATGTGCCAATAAGCGGAAGTTTGAGCCTGACAACTTTCTCTGTCAAACCTAAGTTATTGAATAATAAGTGAAATTTAATCGGAATAAGAATGTTTGTATTCCTCGTTTTAACGCTAACTACTTGAATTCCGGGCATAAAAAAACCGGACACGGGGTCCGGTTCTTCAGGAATGCGGGAAAATTAATTTTCAGGCGGCGGTAAATTCCACCGGATAGGGCAGGGCGGCTGCCTGGCTGATCTGGATTTCGGCCAGGGTCTCGCGTACTACCTGCTTGGCGACGCATGCACATTTGCCACACTGGCTGGCTACATTGGTGGCGGCACGCACTTCCTTGTAGCTACAGCATCCTTCATAGATCGCATCGCGGATCTGTCCGTCGGTTACACCAACACAAAGACACACATACATAGAAGAAAACCATCAGGGCGTTAGGCTCGAATGAAGTGAAGCCTAATAGTAATGAGAATGCTTGTCAAAGCACTTTATCGAAGGTACGAAATAGAGCGACCGCCGGTAGGAAAAAGAGTCGAATCGCCATGACTCGGCGTCCTGCCCGGGGCCGTGTATGATGCTCAACCCGTGTCAGACGGCTTCGGCCCTCTGCGTAGTCAATTTCCAAACACCATCAGGAGATATCGAATGAGCGTACTCGTTGGCAAAAAAGCCCCGGACTTCACCGTCGCCGCTGTACTGGGCAATGGCGAAATCGTCGAGAGCTTCAACCTGGCTTCCGCTATCAAGGGCAAGTACGGCCTGGTGTTCTTCTACCCACTGGACTTCACCTTCGTTTGCCCATCCGAGCTGATCGCCCTGGATCACCGCATTCCTGAGTTCCAGGCACGCAACGTCGAAGTCATCGGCGTTTCGATCGACTCGCACTTCACCCACAACGCCTGGCGTAACACCCCGGTCAACAACGGCGGTATCGGCCCGGTCAAATACACCCTGGCCGCCGACATCACCCACGAAATCTGCAAGGCCTACGACGTTGAGTCCGAAGGCGGCGTGGCCTTCCGTGGCGCCTTCCTGATCGACACCAACGGCGTCGTGCGTTCGCAGATCGTCAACGACCTGCCGCTGGGCCGCAACATGGACGAGCTGCTGCGTCTGGTCGACGCCCTGCAATTCCACGAAGAGCACGGCGAAGTCTGCCCTGCCAACTGGAAAAAAGGCGACAAGGGCATGACCGCTTCGCCAGAAGGCGTTGCTGCTTACCTGAGCGAGAACGCTGGCAATCTGTAATTTCGCCAGGCGTAAAAAAACCGGCCTTTCATGGCCGGTTTTTTTATGGGAGAAGCTTGAAGCTTGCCACTTACCGCGTTTAGTCGTGGAAGTCGTGCCAGCCGCCCATTTCCTTCCAGCGGTTGACGATGCCGCAGAACAGCTCGGCGGTCTTCTCCGTGTCGTAGCGGGCGGAGTGCGCCTCGCGTCCGTCGAAGTCGATGTCGGCGCTCTGGCAGGCTCGCGCCAGTACGGTCTGGCCGTAAGCCAGGCCCGCCAGGGTCGCGGTGTCGAAGCTGGAGAACGGGTGGAACGGGTTGCGCTTCAGGTCGTTACGGGCCACCGCGGCGTTGAGGAAACCGAGGTCGAAGCTGCTGTTGTGACCGACCAGGATCGCCCGCTTGCAGCCGTTGGCCTTCAGCGCCTTGCGCACGCCGCGGAAGATATCGGTCAGCGCCGCTTCCTCGCTTACCGCCATGCGCAGCGGATGATCGAGCTTGATCCCGGTGAACTCCAGGGCCGCCTGCTCGATGTTGGCGCCTTCGAACGGCTCGACACGGAAGAAATAGGTGTGTTCGGGGAACAGGAAACCTTTTTCGTCCATGCCGATGGTCACTGCGGCGATTTCCAGCAGCGCGTCGGTGGCGCTGTTGAAACCGCCGGTCTCGACATCCACCACGACCGGCAGGTAGCCGCGAAAACGCTCCGCCATCGGGTGGCGCGAACCGCCGCCGCCAAGACCTTCCTGGTCGTCGTCGAACTGATCGTCACTCACTTGCTTTCCTCCAGCAGGCGCCAGCGCAGTTGTTCACCGGCGCGCAGCGGAACCACGGTGTGGTCGCCGAATGGCAGGCTGTCCGGGGCGGTCCACTCTTCACGGACCAGGGTGATGGTATCGGTGTTCGCCGGCAGGCCGTAGAAAGCCGGGCCGTGCAGGCTGGCGAAGCCTTCCAGCTTGTCCAGCGCGTTGCGTTGCTCGAAGGCTTCGGCGTACAGCTCGATCGCCGCATAGGCGGTGTAGCAACCGGCGCAACCGCAGGCGGCTTCCTTGGCGTGACGGGCGTGAGGGGCCGAGTCGGTACCGAGGAAGAACTTCGGGTTGCCGCTGGTGGCGGCATCCAGCAGCGCAAGCTGGTGCGTGTTGCGCTTGAGGATCGGCAGGCAGTAGAAGTGCGGGCGAATACCACCGACCAGCATGTGGTTGCGGTTGTACAGCAGGTGCTGGGCGGTGATGGTCGCGCCGACGTTGGCCGGGGCTTCCTTGACGAACTGTGCGGCCTCGGCGGTGGTGATGTGCTCGAAGACGATCTTCAGGGTCGGGAAGCGTTCGACCACGCGGCGCAGGTGTTCCTCGATGAACAGCTTCTCGCGGTCGAACACGTCGATCTCGCCGCGGGTCACTTCACCGTGGACCAGCAGGAGCATGCCGACTTCGGCCATGGCTTCCAGGGCCGGGAAGATCTTGTCGATGCTGGTGACGCCGGAATCGGAGTTGGTGGTCGCGCCGGCCGGGTACAGCTTGGCGGCGTAGACGAAACCGCTGGCCTTGGCCGCGCGGATGTCTTCCGGCTGGGTACGGTCGGTGAGGTACAGGACCATCAGCGGCTCGAACCGGCTACCCGCCGGGCGGGCATCGAGGATGCGCTGACGATAGGCGCCGGCTTCGGCGGCGTTGCGCACTGGCGGAACCAGGTTGGGCATGATGATGGCACGGGCGAAGGTGCGCGCTACGTCGCCGACGGTATGAGGCAGGACGGCTCCATCACGAAGATGGATGTGCCAGTCGTCGGGACGCAGAAGGGTCAGGCGATCGGACATTGGGGTTTCCAGGCGGTTCGAACTCTGGGCGAATGCTACCGGAAAAGCCTTCCCCGAGCACTCGCTATCAAGTTTTGCCAAAGGCGTCCGATAGCCTGCTGGTAAGTGATGGAAATTTTGTGGAGCCGCCCGTGCGCCAGCGTTATCTAGCCCTGCTCAGTCTGTTCGCCAGCCTTCCGGCCACCGCCCTCACGTTTCAGACGCGAGTGGAAAATATCGAGTGGAAGGTCGAAGGCGATCAGTTCGAGTGCCGCCTGATCCAGCCCATTGCCGATTTCGGCACGGGTGAGTTCGTGCGCCGCGCTGGCGAGCAGGCGACCTTCCGCCTGCGCTCGACCAACAACATGCTCGGCAGCGGTTCGGCAACCCTGTTGGCGGCGGCCGCACCGTGGCAGCCCGGGCGTGGCGATATCAACCTCGGTTCGATCCGCATGGCGCGCAGCGGCGTGCTGTTCAACAGCTCCCAGGGTCAGGCCAGCCGCCTGATCAATGGCCTGATGGATGGTCGCAGCACGGTGATTCGCAACTACGCCGGCGAGTCCGGGCAGACCATGGAAGTGCACCTGCTGCCGGTGAGGTTCAACAAGGCGTACGCCGACTACCAGGCTTGTGCGGCCAAGCTGCTGCCGATGAACTTCGACCAGATCCGCCAGGCCCGTATCGGCTTCCCCGGCAACGGCATCGACCTGGACGCCGACGCCCGTGCGCGTCTCGACGTGATCCTCGATTTCCTCAAGGCCGACCCCACGGTCAACCATATCGAGCTGGACGGCCACTCCGACAACAGTGGCAACCGCCTGACCAACCGCGACCTGTCGCGTCGGCGTGCCCTGGCCGTGGAGGAATACCTCAAGGCCCACGGTGTTCCGGCAGAGAACATCGTCGTGCGCTTCCATGGTGAGCGTTATCCGCTGGCAGCCAACAATTCCGCAGCCAACCGCGCACGCAACCGCCGGGTGAACATCCAGCTGGATCGCGTGACCCCGGTGGAGAAGCCGGTTGCAGAAAAGCCGGCTGATCCGGTGATTCCGGCCGCCCCGACCGCACCCTCCACGCCGGCAGCGCAGGCTGCACCGACAACCCCGGCACCCGCCAAACCCGTGCCCAAGTCCTGAGTGCGACCGACCGTCGCGCTCACGACAGTTCCTGTCGCTTTGTCGTCACAAGCTGTCGCCCCACTGTAAATTCACCCGCGAGAGCGGTAGAATCCGGGGTTTTCCGTACAACCCCGTGGAGTGATGGCATGGCGGACGTAAAAAAGGTCGTACTGGCGTATTCCGGCGGCCTTGATACTTCGGTGATTCTCAAGTGGCTGCAGGATACCTACAACTGTGAAGTGGTGACGTTCACCGCTGATCTGGGTCAGGGCGAAGAGGTCGAGCCGGCCCGCGCCAAAGCCCAGGCCATGGGCGTGAAAGAGATCTACATCGATGACCTGCGCGAAGAGTTCGTCCGAGACTTCGTATTCCCGATGTTCCGCGCCAACACCGTCTACGAAGGCGAGTACCTGCTGGGTACTTCCATCGCTCGTCCGCTGATCGCCAAGCGCCTGATCGAAATCGCCAACGAAACCGGCGCCGACGCCATTTCCCATGGCGCTACCGGCAAGGGCAACGACCAGGTTCGCTTCGAGCTGGGCGCCTACGCGCTGAAGCCGGGCGTCAAGGTCATCGCACCATGGCGCGAGTGGGACCTGCTGTCCCGCGAGAAGCTGATGGACTACGCCGAGAAGCACGGCATCCCGATCGAGCGCCACGGCAAGAAGAAGTCGCCGTACTCGATGGACGCCAACCTGCTGCACATCTCCTACGAAGGCGGTGTCCTGGAAGATACCTGGACCGAGCACGAGGAAGACATGTGGCGCTGGAGCGTTTCCCCGGAAAACGCCCCGGACCAGGCAACCTACCTGGAACTGACCTATCGCAACGGTGACATCGTCGCCATCGACGGCGTCGAGATGACTCCGGCTACCGTTCTCGCCGAACTGAACCGCATCGGCGGTGCCAACGGCATCGGTCGCCTGGACATCGTCGAGAACCGTTACGTCGGCATGAAGTCCCGTGGCTGCTACGAGACTCCTGGCGGCACCATCATGCTCAAGGCCCACCGCGCCATCGAGTCGATCACCCTGGACCGCGAAGTCGCTCACCTGAAGGATGAGCTGATGCCGAAGTACGCCAGCCTGATCTACACCGGCTACTGGTGGAGCCCGGAGCGTCTGATGCTGCAACAGATGATCGACGCTTCGCAGGTCAACGTGAACGGTGTGGTGCGCCTGAAGCTGTACAAGGGCAACGTCATCGTCACCGGCCGCAAGTCCGACGACTCGCTGTTCGACGCCAACATCGCTACCTTCGAAGAAGACGGCGGTGCCTACAACCAGGCTGACGCCGCAGGCTTCATCAAGCTCAACGCCCTGCGTATGCGCATCGCGGCGAGCAAAGGTCGTTCGCCACTCTAAGCAGTCGCTTCGGCATGAAAAAACCGGCATTGATTGCCGGTTTTTTTTGCCCGTCAGTGCAGGAGCGAGGCTCTACCGAGCCTCGATAACAATGCTGACCCGGGTTCCCTGTTCAAGGTCATGCACAATGATTCCGCCGCTTTCGGGGTGTTGCAGGGCGTGGCGGGCGACAACTTCCAGCAATGCCCGCGAGTCGGGGCCGGAAACCACGACAGTGGATTTTTCCTGCGTGTGTGAAAGCCCCAGTGCAAGTCTGCAAGCCGCAGGAGAGGGCAGGGGCTTTTCCGGCGCATCCTGTACAGAGGGTTCGCTTTCCATACTGGCTTCGTTCCCGGGATCATCCGGTCCGTAGAGACTTTTGGTATTGAAGTTCAATGTCAGGAAGAACAGCAATGTCAGAAACGGTGGAAAACCAACCAGGAACCATGTGTAGATGCTTTGGCTGCTTTCATCCAGGAACGGCAGCGAGGCCAATGCCGATGCTTCGATGATCCCGGCGAAGATGGCAATGATGGTCAGGGGGCTCTTCGGCTCTGGGCTGTTCATGGGCCTGGTCTCTGTTTCACGGTGTTCCGGCTGGGCCCGGTGGGGCAATAGGACGATTACCGGGAGTGTGCAGCGCAATGGATCCATTCAACACAGGGTGATTGCTCTTGGTGGAGCAGCATTTCCGTGGGTCGGACAGAAGGGACGGATGAATGTGGCAGGTGCACTAGGATTAATTTCGTGGGTATTACGGACATTTCCTGCATATGATTAGCCAATATTCGTAGCGATATTTTCAATGTCTCCGGCTAGCATCCTGATATGCCTTTTTTATTGCAAATGAGGCGCGCAATTATTTTCAAAAACACAGCCTGTAGGAATTCTTTGTAGGAGTTTTCCTTTATTTAAGTAGTCCCTTTCTGAATGTGTTGGTGTTCATCGCGAGCACCATGCATTGCTCCGGCTGACTGGGCTATTGTGCGGGCTTCTAATAAGTCGAATAGTTTAAGAATGGATCTTGCCCATGAATAAAGTGCTGATCGTCGATGACCACCCCGTCATTCGCTTGGCCGTGCGCATGCTGATGGACCGGCATGGTTATGAAGTGATTGGGGAAACGGACAACGGCGTGGACGCGTTGCAACTCGCCCGGGAGCATCTGCCGGATATCGTCATTCTGGACATCGGAATTCCCAAGCTCGACGGGCTGGAGGTCATCGGCCGTCTGACGGCCAACGGTATCGTGATCAAGGTACTGGTGCTGACTTCCCAGGCGCCCGGACATTTTTCCATGCGTTGCATGCAGGCAGGGGCGGCAGGTTACGTATGCAAGCAACAGGACCTCACCGAGTTGCTCAGCGCCATAAAGGCGGTACTTTCCGGTTACAGTTATTTTCCCAACCAGGCATTGCACTCCGTACGCACCAATCTGGGTGGATCCAGTGAAGCCGATATGGTGGGACGTTTGTCAGGGCGTGAAATGATGGTTCTGCAGCAACTGGCAAGAGGCAAGTCCAACAAGGAAATTGCCGATGGCATGTTTCTCAGCAACAAGACGGTCAGTACTTACAAGACCCGTCTGTTGCTAAAGCTCAATGCCCGCTCTCTTGTCGACCTGATTGAACTGGCGCAGCGTAATGGTCTGGTCTGAACCTGCGGCATAATGCAAAAAGCCTCCAATTGCAGGAGGCTTTTGTTTTTCGGGCCCATGACGTCTCAGAGATCGAAGTCGTAATCAGCCAATTGCTTTTGCAGACGGCGTTCTTCCAGCAGGTTGTCGATGGTCCGGCGCTTGCTCAGATTGGTTTTCGCAGCCTGCGCCGGGTTGTCGGCGGCAAACTCTTCGGCCGCCGGGGAGTCGTCGTCGATATCCAGGTCTTCTTTATCAGTGCTCATGTGTCACTCCGTGCCAAGAGGGCCATTGGCGCCCCTTATATCGATATTCCAGAGACTGGTAAAAAAGATTTTTTCAATCGGCAGGGCTGGATTTCCCTATTTCATCAATCGTCGGAGGTCTTGTGCTTGTACTCGCACAAATCCTCGATGCGACAACTTCCACAACGCGGTTTGCGTGCCTGGCAAACATAGCGTCCGTGCAGGATCAACCAATGGTGTGCATCCAGCAGATAAGCCTTGGGCACGAACTTCAGCAGAGCCTTTTCCACGTCCACCACATTCTTTCCCGGTGCGATGCCAGTGCGATTGCTCACTCGGAAAATATGGGTGTCCACGGCCATGGCCAGTTGGCGGAAGGCGGTGTTGAGCACCACGTTGGCTGTCTTGCGCCCGACCCCTGGTAGCGCCTCTAGCTCCTCACGCGTTTCCGGAACCTGGCTGTCGTGTTGTTCGACGAGAATGCGGCAGGTCTCGATGACGTTCTTCGCCTTGCTGTTGTACAGACCGATGGTCTTGATGTACTCCGACAGCCCCTCCACCCCAAGAGCGTGGATCGCCGCAGGGGTATTGGCGACCGGGAACAGCTTGGCAGTGGCCTTGTTGACGCCGACATCGGTGGCCTGCGCCGAGAGGATCACGGCGATAAGCAGCTCGAAGGGCGAACTGTAGGCCAGCTCGGTTTTCGGTTCGGGGTTGTCTTCGTGTAGCCGGCGGAAAATCTCCAGGCGTTTTGTGGCATTCATTTATCAGCTGTTTCCTTCACGGTCTGGGGCGGCCTGTTTCGGACAGGCTCGTTTGATCAGGGCCAGCAGCAGGCCGAGTAGCAGCAGGGCTCCCGGTGCCAGGCTGGCGAGGTGCAGGCCGCTGGTGTGCGGCCCGCTCGCGAACGAGAAATGCAGGGTGCCGCTGGCCAGCAGCTCGCGACTGGCGCCCAGCAGCAGGAACAAGGCTGCGTAGCCGCCCAGCAGGCTTGCCACACGCGGCCATTGGCCCGGTTTGCCGAGGTTTTGTTCGAACAGCAGGCAGGACAGGGCGATCAGTTCCGGATAAATCCCCAAGGCCTGGCGCAATTCCAGGGCCCAGGTGTGCAGGGCCAGGGTCTGGCAGGTCACTACGGTGCTGGCCAGCAGCACGCTGGCGATCAGGCTGGAGGTCGCGTCCAGCCGCTTTCGCAGGGGCGTCATCAGTACCCGGTGGATCAGGATCGCCAGGCTGCTGAGCAGCGCCATGGCAATGGCCTGGGTCAATGTCTGGCTCGCACCGAGCAGCGGCGCAAGGCTGAGGGCGGCCAGCCAGACGCTATTCATTGGTCTTCTCCTCCCCCAGCCAGTCGCTGGCGTGCTGGTCGAAGTAGCGCAGGGCATCCTGGATTGCATGGATCACAGCGCGGGAGGTGATGCTGGCCCCGGCCAACTGATCGAACTGGCCGTTATCGCGTTTCAGTGCCCAGGCCCCTTCTGCCGTGTTGGCCTGGCCATGGCCGTTGAAGCCTTGCAGCCAGGTGTTGTCCTGTTCTGCGATACGCCCGCCCAACCCCGGGGTTTCCTGCTGCTGCAGCACACGGCTGGCGATCACCCGGCCATCCCGGTCGATGGCGATCAGCAGGTCGATCGCTCCGGCATAACCGGCAAAGCGGCTGTGCAGCAACACCGCGCTGGTGCGGCCGTGCAGGGTGGCGAGATAGCCGGCCTGCAAGCGGCTGTGCAGCAGTTCGGCATCGGGCAGGGCGATTGGCCGTTGCAGCGGCTGATTGTCGTAGCTGTCCGGGGGCAGTACCGCGAGCCAGGCACGCTCTTGCTGTTGTGCTTCGGCGGCAGCGATGCGCGGCGCGCAATAGTGTTGCCAGGCAACGCTGGCAGCCACGCCGGTCAGCGCCAGCACTGCCACGATCAGTACGCCTCGACGGTTCATGTCGCCTCCGCGCCTCGACGTTCCGCCCAGCGATCCAGGGCCGGCACGCCGAGGTTCATCAGCAATACGGCGAAGGCTGCGCCATCGGGGTAGTTGCCCCAAGTGCGGATCAGGTAGACCAGCAGGCCGACACCGGCGCCGAACAGCAGGCGCCCCCATGGTGTTTTCGGCCCGCTGACCGGCTCGGTGATGATGAAGAAGGCGGTCAGCATGGTCGAACCGGCCAGCAGATGAAGCACAGGCGAGCCATTGGAGTCCGAGCCCGAACCGTTCCAGCACAGCAGGCTGATCAGCAACAGGCTGGCAAGCATCGCCAAGGGTGCTTGCCAAGCGATCACCTTGCGTTGCAGCAGGAACAGGCCACCGGCGAGAAACGCCAGGCTGGCCCACTCGGTACCGCGTCCGGCCAGGTGACCGAAGCCGGGATGACTGGCGAACAACTCCTCTATGGTCAGGCTGCGGTTTTGCCGCAGTCCGTCGAGTACCGTGGCCTGGCTCCAGGCATCCGGCCGTTCCCCGAGGCCGAGCAGGGCGTCGAGGCTATGGGCGAAATCCAGCCCCTGGGGCGCCGGCCAATGGGTCATCGCCACGGGAAACGACAGCAGGACGATGGCATAGCCGAGCATCGCCGGATTGAACGGATTGCGCCCGACCCCGCCATAGAGCTGCTTGCCCAGGGCGATTGCGCTGCTGGCGGCAATCACCACCAGCCACCAGGGCGCATGGGCGGGCAGGGCGATGGCCAGCAGGGTGGCGCTGACCAGCGCGCTGCCATCGTTCAGTGCTGCCAGCACCGTCCGCCCGTGCAGGCGCAGCAGCGCCGCCTCGGTCAGCAGGGCGGCGCCGGCGCTGAGCAGCAGGTTGAACAGCACGCCCCAGCCATAGGTCCAGAACAGCACCAGCAGGCCAGGCAGGCACGCCAGCAGCACCAGGTGCATGGCGTTGCGCAGGCGGGCGTCGGGTTGCAGATCCTGGCTCATGAATTGAACAGTCCGTTGAAGCCGAGAAACGCCACGGCCATGATCCCCGCACTCATCAGCTCGATGGGCAGGCCGCGAAAGGCGGCGGGTATGTCGTCATGCCGGCTGCGCTGGCGCAGGTCGTCGAACAGTGCCAGCACCAGCCAGAAACCCAGGCCGCTGCCGAGACCGACCATGCTGGCGTGCAGTACCCCTTGAGGCTCGCTGCTCAGTTGCAGGCACAGGCCGAGCAGCGCGGCGTTACCGGTCAGCAGCGGCTGAAGGCCGGCGAATGGCCAGTCCTTCAGCCAGCGTTGCAGGCCAGCGAGAATCGGCGCAGGGCCCAGCACACAAAGCGGAAGGAAGACGAACAGGCGCAGGTAGTCGAGTTGCAGGGGTTGCAAGGCATAGCGATAGAGCAACTGGCCGAGGGCGCTGACCAGCAGCATCGCCACCAGCGTCGCCAGGCCAAGTGCATGCACCCTCAGGCGCGCTGCGGCCCCTGTGGGAGCTGGCTTGCCAGCGATGACGTCGGTGGGCCCACTATCGTAATCGCTGGCAAGCCAGCTCCCACAGGGGCCGCGTTCCCTTCGCAGCAACGGGTCGATTGCCAGCCCATGCTGCAGGACGATGTTGTTGATCAGGGCGGCGCCGATCAGGGCGAGGATCAGTTCGGTCATGGCATCCGGCACCGACGATGCAATGAAAACGCCCCGGCGGATAAGGCCGGGGCGCGGGGTTTACTTGATGCGCTGACCCGGCTTGGCGCCGCTGTCAGGGCTGAGCAGGTAGATCTCTTCACCGCCAGGGCCGGCGGCCATGACCATGCCCTCGGAGACGCCGAAGCGCATTTTCCGCGGCTTCAGGTTGGCGATCATCATGGTCAGGCGTCCCTCCAGCTTGGCCGGGTCCGGGTAGGCCGACTTGATGCCGGAGAACACGTTGCGCTGTTCGTCACCGATGTCCAGGGTCAGGCGCAGCAGCTTGTCGGCACCTTCGACGGCTTCGGCCTTGACGATCAGGGCGACCCGCAGGTCGACCGCGGCAAAGGCATCGAATTCGATTTCCGGGGACAGCGGATCCTTGGCCAGCTCGCCGTTGCCGGCGGGTGCCGCAGGGCCCTGGCTGGCGGCCAGGTCTTCCTTGGAGGCTTCGACCATGGCTTCGACCTTGGCCATCTCGATACGGGTCATCAGCGCCTTGAACGGGTTCAGCTTGTGGTTTTCCAGGCGGGTCTGGTGGTCGTTCCAGGTCAGCGGCGCGACATTCAGGAACGCCTCGGCCTCGGCGGCCAGCACCGGCAGCACCGGCTTGAGGAAGATCACCAGCTGGCGGAACAGGTTGATGCCCTGGGCGCAGATGGCCTGGACTTCGTCCTGCTTGCCTTCCTGCTTGTTCAGCGACCATGGCGCCTTGTCGGCGATCCAGGCGTTGGCGCGGTCGGCCAGGGCCATGATTTCACGCATGGCGCGGGAGAAATCACGGGCCTCGTAGGCGTCGGCAATGCTCGGCGCAGCGGCACGGAAGGCCTCGGTCAGCTCCGGCGCGGCGTCGCCAGCGACCATCACGCCGTCGTTGCCCTTGTGGATGAAGCCGGCGCAGCGGCTGGCGATGTTGACCACCTTGCCGACCAGGTCGGAGTTGACCTTCTGCACGAAGTCCTCGAGGTTCAGGTCGAGGTCATCGACGCCGCGGCCGAGCTTGGAGGCGTAGTAGTAGCGCAGGTACTCAGGCGGCAGGTGGTCCAGGTAGGTGCGCGCCTTGATGAAGGTGCCGCGGGACTTGGACATCTTCTGGCCGTTGACGGTCAGGTAGCCGTGCACGTTGATCGCGGTCGGCTTGCGGTAGCCGGCACCCTGGAGCATGGCTGGCCAGAACAGGGCGTGGAAGTTGACGATGTCCTTGCCGATGAAGTGGTACAGCTCGGCGGTGGAGTCCTTGTTCCAGAACGCGTCGAAGTCCAGCTCGGGACGGCGTGCGCAGAGGTTCTTGAAGCTGGCCATGTAGCCGATCGGCGCGTCCAGCCAGACGTAGAAGTACTTGCCCGGCTCGTCCGGGATCTCGAAGCCGAAGTACGGCGCATCGCGGGAAATGTCCCACTCCTGCAGGCCGGAATCCAGCCACTCGGCCAGCTTGTTGGCCACGGCGTCCTGCAGGGTGCCGCTGCGGGTCCACTCCTGGAGCATGGCCTGGAAGTCCGGCAGCTTGAAGAAGAAGTGCTGGGAATCCTTGAGCACCGGGGTGGCGCCGGAAATGGCCGATTTCGGGTTCTTCAGCTCGGTCGGCGCGTAGGTGGCGCCGCATTTTTCACAGTTGTCGCCGTACTGGTCTTCCGCCGCGCATTTCGGGCAGGTGCCCTTGATGAAGCGGTCGGCGAGGAACATTTTCTTGTCCGGGTCGAAGTACTGGGTGACCGAACGGGTGGCGATATGGCCGGCATCGCGCAGCGCCAGGTAGATGCTGCTCGACAGCTCGCGGTTTTCTTCGGCGTGGGTCGAGTGGAAGTTGTCGAAATCGACGAGGAAGTCGGCGAAATCGCCGGCATGTTCCTTCTGTACGCCGTCGATCAGCTGTTCCGGGGTGATGCCTTCCTTCTCCGCGCGCAGCATGATCGCCGAGCCGTGGGCGTCGTCAGCGCAGACGTAGATGCACTGGTTGCCACGGTGCTTCTGGAAACGCACCCACATGTCGGTCTGGATGTACTCGAGCATGTGGCCAAGGTGGATGGATCCATTGGCATAGGGCAGGGCACTGGTAACGAGGATCTGGCGTGGCTCGGACATGGGGGCTCGGCTACTTAATTCGGCTATCAGGAAAAAACGGTGATCGGCAACTATAAAGCGCCGGCAAATATATTTCACCCCGTGGACGTCCCGTCGCTGACACACGGGTTAGCATAGCGGCCTGTTTCGATCAGTCTTTATTTCGGGAGTCTCCATGAGCGCCGTCACTCGCGCAGCGGTTGAAGCCGTCCTTCGTCAATACACCGACCCTTATCTGAACCAGGACCCGGTCAGCGCCGGTTGCGTGCGCGCCATCGTCATCGAGGGCGACCGGGTCGGCGTGCTGTTGCAGCTCGGCTACGCCGCCGGCCTGTTCAAGAACGGCTGGGCGCAGGTATTGCAAACCGCCATCGAGGGGCTGGACGGCGTCAGCGCCGCCAAGGTGACCATCGACTGCGTGATCGAGCCGCACAAGGCCCAGGCGCAGATCCCCGGCCTGGCCAACGTCAAGAACATCATCGCCGTGGCCTCCGGCAAGGGCGGCGTGGGCAAGTCCACCACCGCCGCCAACCTGGCCCTGGCCCTGGCCCGCGAAGGTGCGCGGGTCGGCATTCTCGATGCGGACATCTATGGCCCGAGCCAGGGCGTGATGTTCGGTATCGCCGAGGGCACCCGGCCGCAGGTCAAGGAACAGAAGTGGTTCGTGCCGATCAAGGCCCATGGCGTGGAGGTGATGTCCATGGCCTTCCTCACCGACGACAACACGCCGATGGTCTGGCGCGGCCCGATGGTCTCCGGCGCGCTCCTGCAACTGGTGACCCAGACCGCCTGGAACAACCTCGACTACCTGGTGATCGACATGCCGCCAGGCACCGGTGATATCCAGCTGACCCTGGCGCAGAAAGTGCCGGTGGCAGGCTCGGTGATCGTCACCACGCCCCAGGACCTGGCCTTGCTCGACGCGAAGAAGGGCGTGGAGATGTTCCGCAAGGTGAACATCCCGGTGCTCGGCGTGGTGGAGAACATGGCCGTGCATATCTGCTCGAACTGCGGGCATGCCGAGCATCTGTTCGGTGAGGGCGGGGGCGAGAAGCTGGCAGCGCAGTACGGTGTCGAGCTGCTGGCCTCGCTGCCGCTGTCGATGCTGATCCGCGAGCAGGCCGACAATGGCAAGCCGACGGCGATTGCCGAACCGGAGAGCCAGATTGCCATGGTCTACCAGGAACTGGCCCGTTCGGTGGGCGCGCGTCTGGTGTTGCAGGAAGCGGCGGCGCCGGCGATGCCGAGTATTACTGTCAGCGACGATTGATTTGCCCTTGGTCCGCCCTGTCGCTCAGGGCGGACCAATCTCCAGGCATAAAAAAACCCGCCGTGAGGCGGGTTTTTTTCAAGCGATGAAGCAGAAGTTAGATAACTTCAACTTCTTCAGCTTGCATGCCTTTCTGACCGCGGGTAGCGATGAAAGAAACCTGTTGGCCTTCTTTCAGGCTCTTGAAGCCGTCAGCCTTGATGGCTTTGAAGTGTACGAACAGGTCGTCACCGGATTGTGGGGTGATGAAGCCGAAGCCTTTCTCATCGTTGAACCACTTGACGGTACCGGTTTGGCGATTGGACATGGTCTGTCTCCTTGGACAAAAGTTTATTCGGCTCAGGAACGCCCTGGCCGAGACTGAGTGCAAAAAGACAGAAAATTCATGGATGGGCGATCGAAATCTTGCATCAAGTAGAGATTCTCAGTGACAACGTGCAGCACAGTGGCGGCACCTTAACCCTTTTTCCGCGAGGTGCCAATGGTCTCGTGGGGCTTTTGCGCAATTCATGACTGACGGCGCCGTTCGTGGCCTGCACAACCCCGTCCGGCGATTGGATGCAGGCTAAATCTTTGAAGCGGGCGCTCGTCCCGGTAAGATGCGCCTCACCTTTTTCACCCCGCTATTTCAGGACCCCCGCCATGAGCATCAAATCGGACAAGTGGATTCGCCGCATGGCGCAGGAACACGGCATGATCGAGCCGTTCGTCGAGCGCCAGGTACGCAACGACGGCAACGACAAGCTGATCTCCTTCGGTGTCTCCAGCTATGGCTACGACGTGCGCTGCGCCGACGAATTCAAGGTGTTCACCAACATCAACTCGGCCACCGTCGATCCGAAGAACTTCGACGCCGGCAGCTTCGTCGACGTCAAGAGCGACGTCTGCATCATCCCGCCGAACTCCTTCGCCCTGGCCCGCACCGTCGAGTACTTCCGCATTCCGCGCAATGTCCTGACCATCTGCCTGGGCAAGAGCACCTACGCGCGCTGCGGCATCATCGTCAACGTCACCCCGCTGGAACCCGAGTGGGAAGGCCACGTGACCCTGGAGTTCTCCAACACCACCACCCTGCCGGCGAAGATCTACGCCAACGAAGGCGTGGCGCAGATGCTCTTCCTCGAATCTGATGAAGAATGCGAAGTGTCCTACAAGGACCGCGGCGGCAAGTACCAGGGCCAGCGCGGCGTGACCCTGCCGCGCACCTGATCCGACGAGCCGGGGGAATTCCCCCGGCATTCGGCACTCCAACGAGATGAACCGTCCCGACGCGCACGAGGCGCGCCGGCTCTCGTCAGGAGTAGCCAATGAAACTCGACCCCAGTATCAGCGCCAAGCTTGCCCACTTGCAGCCCAACCAGATCGGGCTTCCGGCGTGGTCGCTGCTGGCGCATCCGCCCGTGCACGCCGGTGGTGTGCCCGGTCAGCCCGATCCCGATACCCCGCAACCGCCACAACCCGGTGATACCCCGCCGATGGAACCTGGCGAGCCGACCCTGCCCGACGAACCACCTCCTGCCCCGGTCGCCTGAATTCAGCGTGTCAGCGGCCAGACCTGGCCATCCCCCGCCAGGTACAGCCGCGCCGGGGCTGCGGGAGTCACCTCCCAGCCCCCGGTGAATTCGCCGAAGGCCGGCAGCAGGCTGACCTGCTCGTCGATCACGAAGCACGGCAGGCGCAGCCTCTGTCGCGCCCGGCCACGCAACACGCAGACCGGATGCACATGCCCGGCCAATACCGGCCTGTCCGGATGCGCCACCGGCTCGTGTTGCAGGGCGAAGGGCTCCAGCAGCCAGGGCTCGTCCAGCACATCGATAGCCAATTCCGCGGGCGGATCGCCAGCATGTCGATCGTGATTGCCGCGAACCAGGCAGATCCGCAACCCCGCATGACGCTCACGCCATTCCCGCAGCAGGGCCAGGGTGGCCGGTGCGCGACCGGAGCGGGCATGGATGAAGTCTCCCAGCACGATCAGTTGCTCGCAGGGATAAGCGCCCAGCAAGGCGTCCAGGCGTTGCAGCGTCGCCGCCGTGGTACCTCGCGGCACCGGTTGATGCAGGGCGCGGTAGCTGGCGGCCTTGCCGATGTGCACGTCGGCCAGCAGCAGCGCCTTGCGCGCCGGCCAGTACAGCGCGCGGTCCGCCAGCAGCCACAGGCGCGTGCCACACAGTTCGATCTCAACGTGCGCGGGCATGGCGCGGCCTCCGTTCGGCGGCCTGTTCCAGCTCGGCGACCATCCGCGCGATGCGCTCGGCGAGTTTTTCCGTGCTCAGGGTTTCGCGCATGCCTTCGACCACCAGGGCAAAGGCCAATGGTCCGGGGCGGCGCAGCGCATGCAGGTCGAGGCGCAAACCGTTCATCTTGTGCAACTGGCCTTGCAGGCGCTCGATCTCCAGCTCCTCGCGCAGCACTTCGTCGCGGGCCTGGCCCAGCAGCAGGTTGCCCGCGTCATGGCGGCGGAAGACCTCGAAGAACAGTCCGCTGGACGCCTGGATCTGCCGGGTGCTTTTCTGCGCCGCCGGATACCCGCCAAAAACCAGCCCGGAAATCTGCGCGATCTCGCGAAAGCGCCGCTGGGCCATTTCACCGGCATTGAGACTGGCCAGCACGTCTTCCAGCAGATGATCCGGACTCAGTGCCGCCGGCAGCAGCGCCGCCCAGTCCACGGCCGTGGGGGTCAGCAGTTCGAAGCCATAGTCGTTGACCGCGATGGACACGCTCAGCGGCTGTTCCCGGCTCGCCCGCCAGGCCACCAGGCTGGCCAGGCCGAGGTTGGCCATGCGCCCGGCGAAGGGGTAGAGAAACAGGTGCCAGCCCTGGCGCGAGTGCCAGGTCTCGGCCAGCAGGCTGCTTTGCGTGGGCAGCGCCGACCATTCGGCCTGCAACGCCAGCAGCGGCCGTACTGCGCGCATTTCCGGGCCATCGAAGTGACCGTGGGCGGCGGCATCCAGTTGCGCCACCAGGGCATCCGCCAGTTCGCTGGAGAGCGGCATGCGCCCGCCATTCCAGCGCGCCAGCGCGGCCTTGCGCGAGGTGCTGCGGCGCACATAGGCGGTCATGTTCTCCACGCGCACCAGTTCCAGCACCCGACCGGCGAAGACGAACGCATCGTCCGGGCGCAGGCGCGCGATAAAAGCCTCCTCGACGCTGCCCAGGCTGGCACCGCCGCCACCCTTGCTCCAGAACTTCAACTGGATGCTGGCGTCGCTGACGATGGTGCCGATGCCCATGCGATGGCGCCGCGCCAGGCGTTCGCTGACCACCCGCCAGACCCCGTCCGCGTCGGGCTCCACCCGCTGGTAGTCGGGGTAGGCGCTCAGCGAGCTGCCGCCATGCCGGACGAAGTCCAGCGCCCATTGCCACTGGCTGTCCTGCAGGTCGCGGAAGGCCCAGGTGCTGCGGACTTCCTCGCGCAATGCATCGGGCCGGAACCCTGCACCAAGGGCCATGCTGACCAGATGCTGGACCAGCACGTCCAGGCACAGCCGTGGCGATTGCCGCGCCTCGATCTGCCCGGCCGCCAGGGCCTGGCGCGCCGCAGCGGCTTCCACCAGTTCCAGGCTGTGGGTCGGCACCAGGGTGATGCGCGAGGCCCGCCCCGGTGCGTGGCCGGAGCGCCCGGCACGCTGCATCAGGCGCGCCACGCCCTTGGCCGAGCCGATCTGCAACACCCGCTCGACGGGCAGAAAGTCCACCCCCAGATCGAGGCTGGAGGTACAGACCACGGCTTTCAGGCCGCCCTCCTTGAGGCTGCGCTCGACCCAGTCGCGGGTAGTGCGGGCCAGCGAGGCATGGTGCAGGGCGATCAACCCCGCCCAGTCCGGCCGGGCCTCCAGCAATCCCTGGTACCAGCGTTCGGCCTGGGCCCGGGTATTGGTGAAGACCAGGCAGCTCTTGCAGGCCTCGATCTCGTCGACCACCTGACCCAACTGGCTCAAGCCCATATGCCCGGCCCAGGGAAAGCGCTCGATGGCCTTGGGTAGCAGGCAATCCACCAGCAAGCGCTTGTCCTGGCGGCCTTCGATCAGGCGCCCCCCTTGCGGCAGCAGCACCTCCAGGGCGTGGGGCAGGTTGCCCAGGGTCGCCGACAAGCCCCACACCACCAAGCCGGGCTGCCAGCGACGCAGGCGCGCCAGGGCCAGTTGCAACTGCACGCCGCGCTTGTTGCCGAGCAACTCGTGCCATTCGTCGACCACCACCATGCGCAGGCTGGCGAAGTCGCTCTGCGCCTGGGCTCGGGTCAGCAGCAGGGTCAGGCTTTCCGGCGTGGTGATCAGGGTCGAAGGCAGGCGCCGGGCCTGGCGCGCCCGCTCGGCGCTGCCGGTATCGCCGCTGCGCACGCCAACCGTCCACGGCAGTCCGAGGTCATCCAGCGGGCTGTGCAGGGCGCGGGCGGTGTCGGCGGCCAGAGCTCGCATCGGTGTGATCCACAGCACCTGCAAGGGCGCCGGTTGATTGCCCGGGCGAGCGAAGGCGCGCAGGGCGGCGAGCCATACGGCATAGGTCTTGCCCGCACCGGTGCTGGCGTGCAGCAGGCCGGACTCGCCACGGCCCACCGCCGCCCACACCTGGCGCTGGAAGGCGAACGGCGTCCAGCCACGGGTGGCGAACCAGGCATCGGCGAGATTGGGCGTGGCGGGCATGGGCGGCTCGGCAAGGGCTGTGTCTTCACAGACCACCGGCCGCCCCGGTTGGTTTTATTTCAGATTGCCGCGCAGGAACTGCTGCAGGCGCTCGCTTTTCGGCTGGCCGAGCACTTCGGCCGGTGGCCCTTGCTCTTCCACCAGGCCCTGGTGGAGGAACATCACCTGGCTCGACACCTGGCGGGCGAAGGCCATTTCGTGGGTGACCATGATCATGGTCCGGCCTTCCTCGGCCAGGCCCTGGATCACCTTGAGCACCTCGCCCACCAGTTCCGGGTCGAGGGCCGAGGTCGGTTCGTCGAACAGCAGCACCTCCGGCTCCATCGCCAGGGCCCGGGCGATGGCCACCCGCTGCTGCTGGCCGCCGGACAGGAAGGCCGGGTACTGCTCGGCCACCCGCGGCGCCAGGCCGACCTTGTCCAGGTAGCGCCGGGCGCGTTCCTCGGCCTCCTGCTTGCTCACCCCGAGCACCCGCCGCGGCGCCATGCAGATATTTTCCAGCACGCTGAGGTGGCTCCACAGGTTGAAGTGCTGGAACACCATGGCCAGGCGGGTGCGCAGGCGTTGCAGTTCGTCGGCGTCGGCCACGTGCATGCCGTGGCGGTCATGGACCATGCGGATGTCCTTGCCGTCCAGGGTCATGCGCCCGTCGTCGGGTTGTTCAAGAAAGTTGATGCAGCGCAGGAAGGTACTTTTTCCCGAGCCGCTGGCGCCGATCAGGCTGATCACGTCGCCGCTCCTGGCCTTCAGCGATACGCCCTTGAGCACCTTGTGCTCGCCGTAGCTCTTGTGCAGGTCTTCGATGGTCAGTTTGTACACGCACGACTCCTCAAGGCGACAGCAGATAGCCGCTACGGTAGGCCTCGCGGCCAGCGACATGGGCGATGACCATCCCGGCGGTGGCCATGCGCCGCAGCGAACGGGCGTAGAGCAGGCCGGCCTGGGTATTGCGGACCGGGGTCACCCGGTCGTTGAGCGGGTCGATGACCTCGGCCACCAGTTCCCCCGCCTCCAGGTACTGCCCGGGTTTGACATGGAACACCAGCAGCCCGCCCAGCGGCGTGGCTACCGGCTCCACGGCGGCCAGCGGCGTGGCCGGGTAAAGCAGTGGCGGCAACGGCGCCGGCTGGCCATCGATGGCGCCGAAGCGGGTCAGGTACTGGATGATCGCCTCGCAGTCGGCCTCGGCCAGCGGATGGCTGACATCGCCCTGGCCGCGCAGCTCGACGGTCACCGAGAAACTGCCCATGGGGATCGGGAACTGCTTGCCGAAGCGCTGCTGCAATTGCCACCAGACCAGGGTGAAGCACTCGTCGAAGGACTGCCCGCCGGAGTCGGTGGCCAGCAGGCTGGCCTGTACTCCGAGGTAGCGCGACAGCGGTTCGACCTGGGCCCAGGCCTCCGGGGTGGTGTAGAGGTGTTCCACCGCCTCGAAGTCGCAGTGCAGGTCGAGCACCATGTCGGCGTCGCAGGCCAGCCGTTGCAGGGTCAGGCGTTGCGATTGCAGCGGGGTATTGGCCGGATGGGCATCGAGGCCGCGGCGCAGGTACTCGCGGATCAGTTCCAGGTTGTGCTGGGGATCCTGGGTCAGATGGCCTTCGATCTGGTCGCCGATCTGGTCGGAGAGATCGACGAAGCGGCGGTTGAAGTTCTCGCCGCTTTGCAGTTCGTAGCGGCCCAGGGGTACGTCCATCAGCACCTGTTCCAGGCCCACGGGGTTGGCCACCGGCACCAGGACGATCTCGCGGCGCAGCAGGCCGCGGGCTTCGAGGTCGGCGAAGCGCTGCTTCAGGTGCCAGGCCACCAGCATGCCGGGCAGTTCGTCGGCATGCAGCGAGGCCTGGATATAGATCTTGCCGCCGGCACGCGGGCCGAAGTGGAAGCTGTGGATCTGCCGGGCGATACCGGGCACCGGGGCCAGCAGATCATGGGTCTTGTGGTGCATGGAAAGTCCTAGTGAGCAGGGCCGAGGAAGGCCAGCCAGCGCCGTTCGGCGAGGCGGAACAGGCCGACCAGGGCAAAGGTGACGCACAGGTAGATCAACGCCGCGATGCCGAACGACTGGAAAGTCATGAAGGTGGCCGAGTTGGCGTCCCGGGCGACCTTGAGGATATCCGGCACGGTAGCGGTGAAGGCCACCGTGGTCGAGTGCAGCATCAGGATCACCTCGTTGCTGTAGAACGGCAGCGAGCGGCGCAGCGCCGACGGCATGATGATGTAAGCATAGAGCTTCCAGCCGTGCAGCCCGTAGGCCTTGGCCGCCTCGATTTCACCGTGGTGCATGCTGCGGATCGCCCCGGCGAAGATCTCCGTGGTGTAGGCGCAGGTGTTAAGGGCGAAGGCGAGGATGGTGCAGTTCATCGCATCGCGGAAGAACGCATCCAGCACGGGTTGTTCGCGCACTGCGGCGATGCTGTAGATCCCGGTGTAGCAGATCAGCAACTGGATATACAGCGGTGTGCCGCGGAACAGGTAGGTGTAGAACTGCACCGGCCAGCGTATCCAGAAACGCCGCGAGACCCGGGCGATCGACAGCGGGATGGAGACGATGAAGCCGATCAGCAGCGAGGCGCTGAGCAGCCACAGGGTCATGGCCAGGCCGGTGATATGGGTGCCGTCGGTATAGAGGAAGGCCCGCCAGTATTCCTGGAGCAGTTCGATCATCGCAGCGCCTCCCGGGTGCCGACGTTATAGCGCCGTTCCAGCCAGCGCAGGACCAGGTTCGAGGTGCTGGTAATGACCAGGTAGATCAAGGCCGCGACCACCAGGAAGTAGAACAGTTGGTAGGTGCTCTTGCCGGCATCCTGGGCCGCCTTGACCAGGTCGGCCAGGCCGATGATCGACACCAGTGCGGTGGCCTTGAGCATCACCATCCAGTTGTTGCCGATGCCCGGCAGGGCGAAACGCATCATCTGCGGGAAGACCACGAAGCGAAATCGCTGCATGCGCTTGAGGCCATAGGCCGTGGCCGCTTCGACCTGGCCGCGGGGCACGGCGAGGATGGCGCCGCGGAAGGTCTCGGTGAAATAGGCACCGTAGATGAACCCGAGGGTGATCACCCCGGCGGCGAACGGGTCGATCTCGATGTATTCCCATTCCATGTAATCGGTGAGGCTGGTGAGCCAGGTTTGCAGGCTATAGAAGATCAGCAGCATCAGTACCAGGTCGGGCACGCCGCGGATCAGCGTGGTGTAGCACTGGGCGATCAGGCGCAGCGGGCGCACCGCCGAGAGCTTGGCGCTGGCGCCGAGCAGGCCCAGGCCCACAGCCACCAGCAGGGACATGAACGACAGCTTGATGGTCATCCAGGTGCCCAGCCAGAGCAGCGGGCCGAAGCCTTTCAGACTGAAGGCGGAAAGCCCGAGCAGGGCGAGCAGGTCGTCGAGCATTTGACGCAAACCCCAAGGCATTGAAATAGAAATGCCCGCCTTGAACAGGCGGGCACTGTTTCAGCGGTTATTTGCCGCTGTAGAGGTTCAGCTCACCGAAGTGCTTCTTCTGGATTTCGGCGTAGGTGCCGTCGTCGTGTAACGCTTTGATACCTTTGTTAAGGAGCGTCTGCAGCTCGGTGTTACCTTTTTTGATACCGATCGCCGTCTTGGACGGCAGCAGGTCGCTGTTGACCGGCTCGCTCACTTCGTAATCCGCGCCTTGCGGCGACTTGAGGAAGCCCAGTTCGGCTTGCAGCATGTCCTGGATCGAGGCGTCCAGACGCCCGGAGGTCAGGTCGGCGTAGACCTGGTCCTGGTTCTGGTAGGCCTTGGTCTTGACCCCGGCCTTGTCCAGCACGGCCTTGGCATAGGCTTCCTGGATGGTGCCCTGCTCGTAGCCGACGTTCTTGCCCTTGAGCGAAGCGATGTCGGCGCTCAGGCCGGAGCCTTTCTTGTAGACCAGCGAGGTAGGGCCGGAGAACAGTTCCTCGGAGAAATCGATGACCTTCTGCCGAGCCGGGGTAACGGTCATCGACGAAATCACGCCGTCGAACTTGTTGGCCTTCAGGCCCGGAATCATGCCGTCGAAATCGCTTTCGACCCATTTGCAGGTGACCTTGAGTTCCTTGCAGATCGCGTTGCCCAGGTCGATATCGAAGCCCACCAGGTTGCCGTCGGCGGCCTTGGACTCGAAGGGTGCATAGGAAGGATCGACGCCGAAGCGCAGCTCTTTGTATTCCTTGGCGAAGGTACTGCCGGCAGCCAGACACAGAGCAACAGCGGAAAGCGTCAGCCATGCTTTTTTCATCATTTGGTCCTTGAGAAGCGGCGGATATTGGGTATGGCCGTGCACCGTTACCGGTCGCGGCCCGACATCACAGTGATAGCAAGTTCCGCACCAGTGTGCAGAAAGCGGCGTGTGGGCTGGGGGAAGGGTATTCGCCCGATGAATGGCGCTGCCCCTTTGTGGAGCTGTAGTCTGCCGGGGATGCTGTTTCGCGGTGCATTGATCGTGAATGCTATGGTGTGGCAGCTGGCCCTATCGCTGGCAAGCCAGCTCCCACAGGTACTGTGAATGCCGACCCTATGGGAGATTCTATGGTGGCAGGCAAGCCGATTGATTTTGTGGTTGCTGGCCTCATCGTCGGCAAGCCGACTCCCACAGGGTTCTGGATCAGCCACAGTTTCTGTGCTCGGCGCGGTCCTTGTGGGAGCTGGCTTGCCAGCGATGAGGGCCTGAACAACACCCCATCAGGGACAGACAGGATCCCCGCCAATGAGGCCCACCCCCGACTTCATGCCCTGGTGGCTCGAAGCCAATACCCGCTTCGCCGACTGCCAGACCCCCGCCGAACTGTTCGGCGAGACCGACCACCTGACCCGTGCGCTCGGTTTCGACCGTTTCGCCTGGGGCCGCCGTCATGCCGTGCCCTTCAGCCAGACTGCGGTGCATTTCAGCGGTACCTACCCGGACGAATGGCCGTCCGCTGAAGTGCAATGCCCGGCGCCCGGCCTCTCGCTGTGGGACGCCAGTTGCGATGCCGCCGGCAGCCTGCGCGAGTTTGGCTACGCCTGCGGCGCCACCTTCAGCCACCGTGCTGGCGACGGCTCCTGGCGCATGCTCTGCGTGGCGCGGCGCAAGGGGCCGATCAAAAAGCACGAGCCGGTGTTCTTGAAGTTGCAACTTCGCAGCCTTGTCGAGTTGCTCGACGAGCATCTGCTGCGAGTCGAAGGCATGCCCTCTGCGATCCGCCTCAGCGAGCGGGAAGTCCAGGTATTGCGCTGGATCGCCGATGGCAAATGTTCGCAAGGCATCGCCGAGATCCTGGAACTTTCCGAGCACACGGTGAACTTTCATATCAAGAGCATCCTGCGCAAGTTCGGCTCGTCCAACCGCGTCCGGGCAGCGGCCCAGGCCGCGGCACTGGGCCTGATCTGAGCCTGTCCGGGAGCAAATTAAAAATAGCCCGGCGACGAATGTTTAACTGTCCAGCGAAGTTGCAAAACGTTCGGATCGAAAGTGCCAATAGCGTTGTTCCTATCCCTTGCAACTGCTTGACTAAGACGTTTCCTACGCCAACTAACCCGCCTGTTCCGGTAGTTGTTCCCTCGCCTCCAAGCCCCTAGTGTTCTCGCCGTGCTGTCGAGCGGTGGAACAACGCACCCGGACAATCCCACCCTTTGTCCGCGTTGTTCTCCCTGACGTTCGGACGGGTTCGAGACAAGCCGGCAGCTTGTCTCCTGGCACTGCTCTCCTACAGTGCCAGCCGTCCTGTTTTTCCGTTTCGCTATCGCGGGAGACAACCATGATCCACGACGTTGTTGTGGTCGGCAGCGGTGCTGTCGGCGCGTCCATCGCCTTCGAGCTGGCCAGTCGCGGACTCAGCGTCTGCCGGGTCGGGGAAACCGCCCGGCGCAACGCCGCGTCCCGTGCCGCGGGCGCGATGAACGGCTGTTTCGGGGAAGTGACCCGCGGTCTTCTGGCCAGCGACTACGGTCGCCTGAAACTGGCCATGGATATCCAGGCCAAGGGCCTCTGGGCGCGCTGGAACGAACGGCTGACCCGGGCCAGCGGCAACCCCGCCGGGCTGCTCAGCGCCTGCGGTACCCATGTGATTCTCAATTCTGCCGGCATGGCCGAGATCGACAGCGTCAACTACGCCGCCATCGAACAGGCACTGCGCGATTACCAGACCTTCTACACCCCGGTGGCGCCCGCCGAGCTGGACTGGATCAAGGCCAACGACCTGGTGCGGCCGATGCAGGCGCTGCTGATCCCCGACGAAAACGCCATCGACGCCCACCTGCTGCTGGACAAGCTCGACGCCGCCTTGCTCGGTTGTGGCGGTGAAATCATCGACGGCAACGCCAGCCGGGTGCTCAGCGAAGGCTGGAGCGCCACGGGCGTCGCCCTGCACGACGGTCGCCACCTGCCGGCACGGCATGTGGTGGTGGCCGCCGGCGTGCACTCCCTGGAGCTGTTCGACGGCTTGGAGGAAATCCGCCGGCATATCCCGCCGCTGTTCGCCGGCTACGGGGTGTCGATCCTGCTGCGCCTGCGCCCGGGGCAGAAGGTCCCGCAAACGGTGATCCGCACGCCCAATCGCGCTTTCGCCTGCGGCCTGCACTGTGTGCCACGGGGCGAGGACCTGCTGTATATCGGCGCGACCAATATCCTCGCCGAACAGCCGCGCAGCCACGCCCAGGTGTCCGATGTGCAGTTTCTCCTCGACTGCGCCGTCGATCAGCTCAGCCTCGACCTGCATGATGCGTCGATCCTCGATATCCAGGTCGGCAACCGCCCGGTCAGCGCCGACGGCTTCCCGTTGATCGGCGCCTGCGACTACGACGGCCTGTGGCTGGTCAGTGGCACCTACCGCGATGGCCTGCACCAGTCGCCGTTGCTGGCGACCTGGATCGCCGACCGCATCGAGGGCCTCGACAACAGCCTCGACCTGTCCTGCTTCAGCCCGATCCGCGCGCCCCTGGCCGGCTTGCCCCGCGACGAAACCGTGGCCGAGACGGTGCGGCAGATGTTCGCCACCGGCTACGAGTACCGCTGGAACATCAAGCCCTACTGGATGCCCTTGCTCGACCAGGGCATGAGCGAAAACTACACGCGCTTGATCACCTCGCTGCACCCGCGCTTTACCCCGACACCGGAACTGGTGGCGTTCTCCTGGCTGTACCGCTCGATGTACGAGCGCCTGGCCGCCTACTACGAGGCCTGGTCATGATCCTCAGTGCCTTCGAACACCATCAGGCCGTGGCCCTGCGCGAGCTGAGCGAGGCCGGGCTATGGGATCCGCTGGGTGATCTGCGGGCCATCACCGACAAGCATTTCAGGGCCGACCGTGCCCTTGATGCCCGCCGCCTCGACGCCTTTCGCGACGATATCGCCGAGCGTTGCGCGCGCATTCCCCTCGGCCATGTCCTCGGCTATGCCGATTTCGGTGAGCAGCGCCTGCTGGTCGGCAGCGGCACCTTCGTCCCGCGTCGGCAGAGCCTGGCCATGGTCCGCTGGATCGAGCGCAACCTGGCGCTGACCGGCGATTCCACGGTCTACGACCTGTGCAGCGGGGTGGGCGCCATCGGCCTGTCGATCTGGGCCGGCAGCGGTGCGCGGACCTTCTGTGTCGACAGCGACGCCACCGCTCGCGCCTACCTGCGGCGCAATATCCGCCGTCTCGACGCGCAGCGCGAGGTCAGTGTGCTGGCCGCCGATATCAGCCGACCCGAAGCCTTCGCCGCAGGGCATGGCTGCGCCGATGTGGTGGTGAGTAACCCGCCCTATGTGCCCGCTGGCAGCGAGTTGCTGCCGGAATGGGGCTGCCACCATCCGCCGGGGGCCATTTATGCGCGGGAGGAGGGCGCCGAACTGATCGCCGCCAGTGCTCGCCTCGCTGCGCGGCTGTTGCGCCCGGGCGGGGTTTTGCTGATCGAGCATGGTGAAAGCCAGGCCGAGCAGGCCGCGAGCGCCCTGGAGCAGCACGGCCTGCATTCGATCCGCCATTGTCAGGACGACGATTTCAGCGATGCGACGGGACCTTCCGTCTTTACCCTGGGGAGAGCGCCATGAACGGTCACGCACGGACGCCTGCGGGCAGCGAAGACAACTGGATGAACATCCGCCACCAGCGCACCAGCGCTGCCCTCGATGACGCTGTCGCCGATGGCCTGACCGGCTTCGAGGTGATTGCCCGCAATGGCAAGCAACTGACCCTGGTGGACGGCAGCCAGTGCACCGAATTCGTCTCCTGCTCCTACCTCGGCCTGGAGAATCACCCGGCCCTGGTCCTCGCCGCCCAGGTGGCGCTGGAGCGCTTCGGTGTGCACCTGTCCGCCAGCCGCGCGGCCATGAGCCCGTTGTACCTGCGCCAGCTGGAGCAACTGCTCGGCGATATCTACAGCGGTTGCAGCGTCACCGTGTTCAGTTCCACCAGCAACGCCCACCTCGGCGTCCTGCCCTTGCTCGGCAGCGGTGCGATGGACGGCTATCCGACCCGCGAGCGCGGGGTGATGTGGCTGGTGGACCGCACCGCCCATGCTTCGATGCAGGTGCTGCGCGGGTTGCTTGCCCAGTTCGGGCCGGTGCGCCGGGTCGACAGTGATGACAGCGACGGCCTTGAGGAAGCGCTGATCCATTGCCAGCGCGAGAGCCTGACCCCGGTCATGCTGATCGACGGGGTCGGCTCGATGTCCGGCCTGTTGCCGGTGGCCGAACTGAGCGAGCGCCTGCAGCGCTACCACGGCTACCTGTATGTCGACGATGCCCATGGCATCTCCATCAGCGGCTGCTACGGCGCGGGCTATGCCTTCGAGCAACTGGGCCACCGCTTGCCGGGCAACACCTTGATCGCCGGTTCATTGAGCAAGGCTTTCGGTGGTGCCGGCGGTTTCATCGTGCTCAAGCCCGGGGCCAATGCCGGGCAACTGCGCGCCCTGGCCAACCCGCTGGTGTTCGGCCACAGCATTCCGCTGCCGTTGCAGGCGGCCAATGTCGCCGCCGCGCAGATTCACCTGTCCTCGGAAATCGTGACCTTGCAGCAGGCGCTATGGAGCAATGTGCGACGCCTCGACGAACGGGTCGAGCAGCGCATGCTCAATGCCGGCCTGCGCGCACCGATCCGCGGTGCGCTGTTCGACAACGAACGCCAGGGCAACCTGGCCGCCAGCGCCCTGCGCGCTTCAGGCCTGGTGGTGTTCCCGGTGTTCTACCCGATCGTCGAAAGCGGCAAGGCGCTGCTGCGCTGTGCGCTGTCGGCGGCGCACAGCACCGAGCAGATCGACTGCCTGGCGCGCAAGCTCAACCTGCAGATCAGCCGGGCCCCTGGCCAGCGCTGACGGTGGAGGAACGCCCATGTCCATGAATGCCAGCGGCGCTGCCGCCTTGCAGCCCTACCGGGAGCAACTGGACCAGATCAATGAACTGTTGGTCGACCTGCTTGCCGAGCGCATGGAGATCTGCCGGGTCATCGCCCGGGTCAAGTCTGCCCGGGGCATCCCGATGATGCAGCCGTCGCGGGTCTCTTCCACCCTGGACCAGGTGCAGGCGCTGTCGTCGTCACGGCAGTTGCGCCCGGAGTACCTGCACGGCCTGTTCCGGCTGATCATCGAGGAGACCTGCGACGAGGAGCTGCGGGTCATGGCCCGCATCGGCGGGCCGGCGGAGGAGGGCTGAGGCATGCGCGTTCTGATCGTCGACAACTTCGACTCCTTCACCAACAACATTGCCCAATACCTCTACGAGGTCGGCGGCGAGCAACCGGTGGTGCTACCCAATACCCGCAGCTTCGACCAGCTCGACCTGGAGCGCTTCGATGCGGTGGTGCTGTCGCCGGGGCCGGGGCATCCGACCCGCGAGGCGGATTTCGGGGTCTGTCGCGAGGTGCTGGAACGCGCGCGGATTCCGTTGCTCGGTATCTGTCTTGGCCACCAGGGCATCAACTGCTTTTTCGGCGGCAAGGTCGAGCATGCGCCGCAGCCGGTACATGGCTACCGCACCCGCATTCGCCACGTCGGCCAAGGCCTGTTCGCCGGTATTGCCCAGGATTTCGAGGTAGTGCGCTACCACTCGCTGGTGTGCACCGAGATTGCGGACTGCCTGGAGGTCACCGCCCGTTCCGACTGTGGCCTGGTGATGGGCCTGGCCCACCGCCAGCGGCCGATCTGGGGCGTGCAGTTCCATCCCGAATCCATCGATTCCGAATTCGGCCGGCAGTTGCTGCGCAACTTCGTGCGCCTGGTCGGCGAAGGGCGGGCGCACCGGCGTCAGGCGGAGGTCGCCCAGGCCCTGCGTGCGGCAGGCGGTCCGCCGCGCCTGGGTTTCGACTTCCAGCCCCTGGCCCGGGTGCCCGCACCGCTGGATGCCTTCGCCAGCCAGTTCGCCGGGCGCGGCGCGGCCTTCTGGCTCGACAGCGAACTGGCGGATCGCGGGCAGGCGCGTTATTCGCTGATGGGGGCCTGCGATCCGGACGCGGCCCTGGTGTTCGCCTACGACGTGGAAAACCGCCAGTTGAGCATTCGCGGCCCGGCCGGGCAGAGCCTGCTCAAGGGCGACTTCTTCGAGCTGATGGGGCAGGTCATGGCGCAACTGCGCCAGGCGCAGCGGCCACAGGCGCCATTTCCCTTTACCGGTGGGCTGGTGGGCTACCTCGGCTACGAGCTCAAGGCCCTGACCGGCACCGACAACATCCATGTTTCGGAGCTGCCCGACGCGCTGTTCTACCTGCCGCAGAACCTGCTGGTGTTCGATCACCTGCGCAACAAGGCCTGGCTCTGCCACCTCTGGGGTGAGCGCCTGGTCCTGCAGCCGCCCGGCATGGCGCCGCGGGCGCAGGTCCCGGCGTATTTTCCCGGCCCGGTGGCGGAGTCCGCCCTGGGGCTGGCCGACTGCGCGGCCACCTACCAGGAAAAGGTCGACCATTGCCTGCGCGAGATCGTCGATGGCGAGTCCTATGAAATCTGCCTGACCAACCGCGCCCGCATGCCCTGCGCCGAGCCGCCGCTCAAGGTCTACCAGCGCATGCGCGCGATCAGTCCGGTGCCCTACGGCGCCTTTATCGACACCGGCGACTTCGCCATCCTCAGTGCCTCGCCGGAGACCTTCCTGCGCATCGACTGCGGCGGGCGCATTCTCTCGCGACCGATCAAGGGCACCCGGCCGCGCGGGTGCAATACCGAGGTCGACCAGTCGCTGCGCCAGGACCTGGCCGACTCGGCCAAGGACCGCGCGGAAAACCTGATGATCGTCGACCTGGTCCGGCACGACCTCAACGGCGTCTGCGTGCCCGGTTCGGTGAAGGTGCCCCGTGCGTTCGCCATCGAAAGCTATTCCTCGGTGCACCAGCTGGTATCCACCGTGGAGGGCCAGTTGCGCGCCGATATCGCCCCTTTCGCGGCGATCCGTGCCTGTTTCCCCGGCGGCTCGATGACCGGGGCGCCGAAACGCCGGACCATGGAGATCATCGACCGCCTTGAGTCCTCGGCGCGCGGCGTCTATTCCGGCGCCCTCGGCTGGATCGGCGTGGATGGCTACACCGACCTGAGCATTGTCATCCGCACCGCCGTGCTCAAGGATGGCACCGCCAGTTTCGGCATTGGCGGCGCCATCGTTGCGGCCTCGGACCCGGCGGAAGAAATGCGCGAAACGCTGGTCAAGGCCAGCGTGCCTTTTCATAGCATCCACAGCATCAAGAGGTGAGCCATGGACAAGTACCTGATCATCGGCGGCGCCGGCATTGTCGGGCGCTTTATCGCCGGCCTGCTGGCCGATGCCGGCCACGCGCCGATCATCATCGACCGCGAGCCCGCCGGGCGCGCCTTCGACCAGCGGGTGATGGATGCCCTGGAGCTGCCGGAGCAGGCCCCGGAGCTGCTCGAAGCTACCACCGCGCTGGTCCTCGCTTTGCCAGAAGAGGTGGCCTTGCAGGTGCTGGAGTGTTATGCCCGGCGCATGCCGTCGTTGCGCCTGCTGGTCAACACCTGTTCGGTGCAGCAGCCGTTCCAGGAGCGGGCTGCGCAACTGCTGCCGGGCATACCGTCGCTGGGGATCAACCCGATGTTCTCGCCGACCCTCGATTGTCGCGGCCGTCCGGTGGTGCTCTGCGAGCGCGAGCCCGGGGCGGCCGGGGCGCGCTTCGCCACCTTGCTCGGCGAGCATGGCATGCGCGTGCGCCATCTGAGTCCGGAGGCCCATGACCGCACCATGGCGGTGTGCCAGACCCTGCCCCACGCCGCGGTCATGGCCTTTGCCTTCGCCCTGCAACGCAGCGAGTGCGATCCCGAACTGCTCGCCGAACTGGCGCCGCCACCGATGCAGACCCTGTTCGCCCTGGCTGCGCGGATCCTGCACAACCCGCCGCAAACCTACTGGGACATCCAGCGCCACAACCGTCACGGGGCGCGCCAGCGCGAGTACCTGGCCGGTGGCCTCGACCAGTTGCACCAGTTTTGCCGCCAGGACTCGACGGATGCCTTCGCCGCCGAGCTCGACGCAGTGCGCGCCTGGTTCGGCCCGGGAGTGGCCGGGCACAGCCGCACCTGCACGCGGCTTTTCAATCTGTTGAACACCTCTCAGGGAGAGCACCACGATGCAAGAAGCGGCAAGCCCTCTGTTCTCGATGATCAGGGACCGCGCCAAGGGGGCGGCCCTGCTGGTGATCATGCTGCCGGTGCTACTGGTCACCATCGATAACACCATCCTCAACTTCGCCCTGCCGCGCATTGCCGTGGCTCTCAGTCCGTCCGCCGCCGCCCAGTTGTGGATGATCGATGCCTGCTCCCTGGTGCTGGCCGGGTTGCTGGTGACCATGGGCAGCAGCGGCGACCGCTTCGGTCATCGGCGCTTGCTGTTCATCGGTTGCGGCGGTTTTGCCCTGGTTTCGTTGTTGCTGGCGTTGTCCCAGCAGGCCTGGCAGGTGATCGCCGGGCGGGCCTTGCTCGGAGTATTCGGGGCGATGATCCTGCCGGCGACCCTGGCGTTGATCCGCAGCGCCTTCGAGGACCGCGAGGAGCGCCGCATCGCCGTGGCGGTCTGGGCCACCTGCCTGACCCTGGGTTCGGCCCTCGGACCCTTGCTGGGCGGGGTGCTGTTGCAGTTCTTCGACTGGCCGTCGGTGTTCCTGGTGGCCCTGCCGTTCCTCCTGCCGGTGTTGCTGCTGGCGCCGTCGATCAGCGAGACCGAGCGACATGTCGGTGGCGCCATCGACGTTGCCAGCATCCTGCTCAGCCTGGCGGCCATGACCGGGGTGATGCTCGGCCTCAAGCATGCGGCGGCTAGTGGGTTCGATGCCCAGGCGCTGTTCTGCCTGTTGGCGGGTGGCGCCTGGGGGATGCTCTTTGTGCGCCGCCAGTTGCAATTGGAACAGCCGCTGCTGGACCTGCGCCTGTTCCGCCGGCCGGCGTTCAGCGTGTCGATCCTGGTCAACCTGGTCAGCCTGGGCTTGCTGATCGGCTTTATCTTCTTCGCCACCCAATTGCTGCAACTGGTGTTCGGCCTGTCGCCGCTGGCTGCCTGTTTGGTGCTGGTTCCCGGCCAGGCGCTGGCGATCGTCGCCGGCATGGCGGTGGTGCCGGTGGCGCGGCGGGTGGCGCCGAACCAGTTGATCGCCTTCTGCCTGCTGGGTGCGGCGGCGGCGTTTGCCGTGATGGCGCTGGTGCCGGCCACGGTGCTGAGCCTGGGGATCGCCTTCCTGCTGCTGAATGTCAGCGTGGCGGCGATCACCAGTGTGTCCAATGACCTGGTGCTGGGCAGCGTGCCGGTGGAAAGTGCCGGCAGTGCTTCATCGGTAAGCGAAACCGCCTATGAAGTGGGTGTGGTGCTCGGGACCACGCTGATCGGCGGGGCGGTGGCAGCGGTGTATCGCTTGTCGCTGGTGGTGCCGGAAGGCATGAACGACGCGGCGGCGACCCTGGGTGGGGCCTATGCCATCGAGGGCCTGGCCCAGGCGGCGGGGCTGGCGTTCCGTGAGGGGGTGATGCTGACCAGCGGGGTGGTGGCGGTGGTGGTCGTGGGGTTTGCCTGGGTGGTGATGCGCGGTCTGCGGGTCAGGTAGATAGGCTGAGGGCCTCATCGCTGGCAAGCCAGCTCCCACAGGTACTGCATGCACCGGACCTGTGGGAGCTGGCTTGCCAGCGATGAGGCCATCAGAAACAGCACACCTTCAGGATCAGTTGAGTAGCGCCTGCAAGCTCGCCAGGTCATCCGCTTCTTCCACCGGCTTGTCCTGGCGCCAGCGCAGCATGCGCGGAAAGCGCACGGCGATGCCGCTCTTGTGTCGCTTGGACAGGGCAATGCCTTCGAAGGCCAGTTCGAACACCATGCTCGGCGTGACGCTGCGCACCGGGCCGAAGGTTTCGATGGTGGTCTTGCGAATCACCCCGTCGACGCTGCGCATTTCGGCATCGGTCAACCCCGAGTAGGCCTTGGCGAACGGCACCAGGCTGCGCTGCGGCGAGCCGGGCGGGGCGTCCCAGACGGCGAAGGTGTAGTCGCTGTAGAGGCTGGCCCGGCGGCCATGGCCGCGCTGGGCATAGATCAGCACGGCGTCCACAGTGAAGGGGTCGATCTTCCATTTCCACCACACCCCCAGATCCTTGGTCCGGCCCACCCCGTAGAGCGCCTCGCGAGCCTTGAGCATCAACCCCTCGACGCCGAGGCTGCGCGACGCTTCCCGTTGCCGGGCAAGGTCGGTCCAGTCCGTCGCCGTCAGTACCGGCGACAGGCGCAGCACCTCGCGGGCGCAGTTCTCGACCACCGTTTCCAACTGCCGGCGGCGCTGCACTTGCGGCCGATTGCGCCAGTCCTCGCCTCGCCACTCCAGCAGGTCATAGACCAGCAGGACCACCGGCGCATCCGCCAGCAGCTTCTTGCCCAGGGTCTTGCGGCCGATGCGCTGTTGCAGCAGGGCGAACGGCTGCACGGCGATGGCGTCGGCGCGATCGTCCGGCTTCCATACGACGATCTCGCCATCCAGCACCGTGCCGTCCGCCAGGCTATCCGCCAGGGCGTGCAGTTCGGGAAAACGCTCGGTTACCAGTTCCTCGCCCCGCGACCAGATCCATAGCTGGCCGTCGCGCTTGACCAGTTGCGCGCGAATGCCGTCCCACTTCCATTCCGCCTGCCAGTCGTCGACCGGGCCGAGCAGGGTGTCGAACTGCTCCAGCGGTTGTTGCAGGGCATGGGCAAGAAAGAACGGATAGGGCTGGCCGCCGCGTTGGGCATGTTCCTCGGCGTTGGGCGGGGCGACCAGGGCACGGTAGCTGGCGGCCGTGGGGCGATGGGCAAGATCGGTATAGCCGACCAGGCGCTGCGCCACCTGCTTGGCATCCAGCCCGGCCAGTTGCGCCAGGGCGCGGGTGACCAGCAGCTTGGACACGCCAACGCGGAAGCTGCCGGTGATCAGCTTCATGCACACCAGCAGGCTGTTGCGGTCCAGCTGCGCCCACAGCGCCGGCAGGCGTTCGGTCAGGACTTCCGGGGGCAGCCCGCGCAGGGGCAGGAGGTGCTCCTCGACCCAATGCGCCAGGCCTTCGTCGCTGCTGTACGCGCTTTCCGGCAGCAGCAGGGAGAAGGTCTCGGCCAGGTCGCCGACCGCCTGGTAGCTCTCCTCGAACAGCCATTCCGGCAGGCCCGACAGGTGAACCGCCAGCTCCCGCAGCAGGCGGGTCGGCACCAATTGGCGCGGGCGTCCACCGGAGAGGAAATACACCGCCCAGGCCGCATCCTCTGCCGGGGCCTGGCTGAAGTAGTCCTGCAGCGCCTGCAGCCTGGCGTTGCTGGAGGTGGTGGCGTCGAGGCGCAGGTAGAGCTCGGCAAAGGCTTTCATCGGTGCGCTTCAGGGTGAGGGGCTTGTTGCTGTGACCGGCGGGCGACGGAAAAGTCCGATCGGGTTGGCCTCACCGTCTGTCGGCGCAGTGGCTATCGTTAGCTCAGGCAGTGAGACGGACGGGTCAGGGAGCGTCGACGATGAGGGGGTTGTCCAGGTTGTTGCTGTGGGTGTGGCTGGTGGTGCCGCTGCAGGTCCAGGCCGTCGAGGTGACGCCGGCGAGCAGCGGCGGCGAGACGGCGGATCTGCGGGTCGCCAATCGCAGCATTTTCACTTTCCGCGCCAGCGTTCTGGGCGAGGCACCGGCGGCACGCATGCAACGCGCGGCGGCGGTGATCGACGAGGCACTGCGTGGCGATGACGAGCTGCAGGTCAAGGTCGATGCGGTGATGAACAGCCAATTGGTGCTGTTGGGCGGGCGCCGGGCGTTTATCGTCACCGAGCAGGATATCGGACCCGCTGACGGTGATACGCGGATGCTGGCCGAGCAGGCGGCCGGCCGGCTGCGCCAGGTGCTGGCGGAAACCGGTGAGGCGCGCAACCTGCACTTCCTGGTGCGGGCCGCGCTGATTTCCCTGGCGGCGACCCTGGTCTACCTGCTGGCGCTGAAGCTCGCAGGCTACTGCCAGCGCAAGCTGAGCGGCCTGCTGCCGCGGGCCCTGCACAATCGCACGCGGCAGTTCAAGGTGGGGCAGATGCCGCTGTTCGACCTGCATCAGGTCTATGTGTTGATGGACCGCCTGGTGCACCTGATCTACTGGCTGCTGCTGTTCCTGCTCAGCTACCAGTGGTTGAGCTTCGTGCTGTCGCGCTTTCCCTACACCCGGCCCTGGGGCGAGGGCCTCAACAGCTACTTGCTGGATACCCTGCACTACGTGCTCAGCGGCATTCTCGATGCCATTCCCGGGATCGGCGTGGCCTTGATGATCTTCTTCATCGCCCGTGCCATCAGCAGTTTCAGCCGCCACCTGCTGACCCGCCTGGCACGCCCCGGCACCCTCGGCTGGCTTACCGCCGAAACCCTGCAACCGACCACGCGCCTGACTGCCCTGGCGATATGGCTGTTCGCCCTGGTGATGGCCTATCCCTACCTGCCGGGCTCCGGCACCGATGCCTTCAAGGGCTTGTCGGTGCTGCTCGGCCTGATGATTTCCCTGGGCGCGTCGAGTGTGGTGGGGCAGGCGGCGGCCGGGCTGATCCTGACCTACTCGCACACCCTGAAAAGCGGCGAGTACGTGCGCGTCGGCGAGCACGAGGGCACGGTGACCGAGGTCGGCATGTTCAACACCACCATCCGTACCGGCCTGGGCGAGGTGCTGACCCTGCCCAATTCGCTGATCACCGGTTCCGTCACGCGCAACTACTCGCGGGTGGTCAAGGGCGTCGGCTATATCGTCGACACCACCGTGACCATCGGCTACGACACGCCCTGGCGCCAGGTCGAGGCGATGCTGCTGGAGGCGGCGCGGCGTACCGAGGGGGTGCGCGACGACCCCAGGCCGCAGGTGTTCCAGACCGGGCTGTCGGACTTCTATCCCGAGTACCGCCTGGTGGCCCAGGCCGTGCCCAGCGAGCCGCGGCCCCGGGCCGAACTGCTGAGCCTGCTGCACGCCAATATCCAGGACGTGTTCAACGAATACGGCGTGCAGATCATGTCGCCGCACTACCTGGGCGATCCCGACAAGGAAAAATGGGTACCGCGTGAGGCATGGTTCACTGCGCCGGCCAAGGCGCCGGAGCAGGACGTCTAGACGTCCGCTTCGGTTTCCACATAGAGATTGTCGTTGCCGGTCTCGGTCACGAAACCGCGGGCGTCCAGGCCCAGTTCCTTGAGGTAGCGCACCAGCACCTGCACCGAGCCGTGGGTGACCATCACCCGCTCGGCGCCGGTCTGTTCGATGGCCCACAACAGGCCGGGCCAGTCGGCATGGTCGGACAGCACGAAGCCGCGATCCACCCCGCGCCGCCTCCGTGTGCCGCGCAGGCGCATCCAGCCGCTGGCGAAGCTGTCGCTGTAGTCGCCGAAGCGGCGCATCCAGCTGCTGCCGCCGGCCGAGGGCGGAGCGATGACCAGGGCCTGGCGCAGCAGCGGATCGTTGCGCGGGATATCACCGGCGTAGCGGGTTTCCGGGATATGCACGCCGGCTTCGCGGTAGACCCGGTTCAGCGGCTCGACCGCGCCGTGGGCGAGGATCGGGCCGAGGCTGGCGTCGATGCCGTGGAGGATGCGCTGGGCTTTGCCGAAGGCGTAGCAGAACAGCACGCTGGCCTTGCCCCGTGCCTGGTTGTCGCGCCACCAGGCGTTGATCTGCTCGAAGATCTCGGCCTGGGGCTGCCAGCGGTAGATCGGCAGGCCGAAGGTCGATTCGGTGATGAAGGTGTGGCAGCGCACCGGCTCGAACGGCGCGCAGGTGCCGTCGGGCTCCACCTTGTAGTCGCCGGACGCGACCCAGACTTCGCCGCGGTATTCCAGGCGCACCTGGGCCGAGCCGAGGACATGGCCGGCGGGGTGGAAGCTGAGGGTTACGCCATGGTGGTCAAGGCGCTGGCCGTAGGGCAGGGTCTGCAGGTCGATATCGTTGCCGAGGCGGCTGCGCAGGATGCCGGCGCCGGGTTCGGCACAGAGGTAATGGTTGTTGCCGGTTCGGGCATGGTCGCCGTGGCCGTGGGTGATGACCGCGCGGTCCACCGGTCGCCAGGGGTCGATGTAGAAATCGCCGGGCGGGCAGTAGAGGCCTTCGGGGCGGGCGATGACGAGGTCCATGGCGGGGGCCGGGGTGGTGGGGTTGTAGCGGTAGAGCGGTGATCGGCTGGAGAAGTTCGCTGTTTTTGAGGGCCCCATCGCTGGCAAGCCAGCTCCCACAGGGATCGCGTTGTGGGAGCTGGCTTGCCAGCGATGAGGGCCGAAAGACCGCCCTGAATTATTTGCCAGGCACCAGGGTCAGGCGCTTGCTGCCAAATACCCGCTCATAGTTCTGCCCTTGCAACGGCACGCTCTGGTATTGCCCGCGGAACCAGGCATCCAGGCCATTGAACTGCGGGCTCGCCGGGTTGCCCGACTGGCCGCTGCTGGTCAGCAACTGCAAGGGCTCGGCCTGGCCGAAGTCCACCACCATGCGCAGGGTGGGCGGCAAGGTGGCCTTGAAGTCCTGGCCCCAGGCGTAGCCCGACGGGCTCAGGGTGCTGTGGTCGCCACCCGTGGCCTGGGCCCGGCGCTCGATGCTGTCGCCGATGCCGAACAGGTTGGCCTGCGGCCATTGGTACTGGTGCAGGCGGCCCCATTGCCAGCTACGGCGGTCGGCGCCCATCTGCCGTTCACCCTCGCTGATGGCGGCCGCCAGGCTGCGGGCGAGGATGGCCGGTTTGTCTTCCTTGGCCGGGGTGTTGCGGTCATCCCAGAACGGGCTGTCGTCGCGACCTAGCAGATGGTCGGCCTGGGCCGAGTAGGAGAAGCGCGCATTGGCCACGAACGCCTGCCAGGCCGCGCCTGATTCGGGGCCCAGTTCATCGAGGAAGGTGGCCTTGGCGCTTTCCTGGAGGAACAACTGGTAGATCGCCGCATCGGTGGAGGTCTGGCTGAGGCGGCCGTCGAAGGCCATCAGCCGGGTCTGGGCCTCGCGGGCCTTGGCCTTCTGCTCGGCTGGCAGGGCATCGATGGCCTTTTTCAGGGCCTGGGCCATACCGGGGGCTTCGAACATTGCCTTGAGCTTGGCGGCGAACAGGGTGGTCTGGTCGTTCTGCATGGCGATCAGGCTGCGCCCGTCGTGCTTGCCGTTGCCGGCCAGTTGCGCCAGGCGCTCGGCGCGCTCCGGGTAGGACCAACTGCTCGACAGCTGCATGCCATAGCCCTTCGGCGCGCTGCGCTGGTTGGCGGTGCCGAGCCAGCCGGCCAGCGGGTCCTGGTCGTAGGGGTGGAGCATCGGGTCGGCGTAGCCGTCCCAGTCGTAACGGCTTTCCCAGCCCGGCGACGGCACCAGGCCCTGGCCTTCGCGGCGGTTGGGGTAGCGCCCGGTGACCTGCCAGCCGATGTTGCTGGCGTCGGCGAAGACCATGTTCAGTGCTACCGCGCCGATTTCCCTGCTGGCTTCGGAGGCCCGTTCGACATTGCGCGCGCGGCTCAGGTCGAACAGCGCGTCGAGGCTGCGGTCACCCTTGAAGTCGGGCATTTTCAGGGCCAGGCCCAGACCGCCCTGGGCGCCACCCAGCAGCGCGCCGTGGCCGGTTTCGTAGATCACCTCGCGCAGCGGGCTGCGGCCTTTGATGAAGTAGGTTTCGTTGCGTGCCCGCGCCGGCTGCCAACGGCCGTCCACTTCATAGCTGAGCTGGCTGCCCTGGCGACGCAGTTTTTCCAGGTACAGGTCCTGGTTGTCGCCCATCACCGCGCTGCCGCTCCAGGCCAGCGCGCCGTTGAAGCCGGACAGCACGAAGGGCAGGCCCGGCAGGGTAAAGCCGGCGGCCTGGTACTTGCTGGTGCGGATCTGCACCGGACTCAGCACCCAGGCGCCCTGGCTGTCGGCGGCCAGCAGGCTCTTGCCGCTGCGGCTGCGTTGCGGGGCGATGGCCCAATTGGCCGAGTTGCCGCTGCCCAGTACGTTGAACGCCGCCAGTTGCGCGCTGGCCGCGGTAACTGCTGGCAGGCTGCTCAACTGGCTGGCCAGGTTGACGCCCTTGAGCTTGTCGGCCTCGGCTTCGGCCAGTGGTTCGTCGGGGTAGGTCGGCAGCAGCCAGGCGAGCTTGTCGGCACCGACCTTCTGCGCCAGGGTCAGGGCCGCCAGTTCTTCCTGCAGGTTCACCGACTGGCTGAAGCTGTACAGGGCGAAGACCAGCGCCGAGTCCTCGGCCTTCCAGTATTCCGGACGGTAGCCGGCGAGCGGCGACGGCAGTTTTTCGCGGTAGCGGAACAGGTAGGCGTTGACGCCCCGGGCATACACGTCGAAGAAGCGCTTCACCCGCGGCGAAGCATCGGCGTAGAGCTGGTTGGCGCTCTGCCGCAGATTGGCGGCGCGCATGAAGCGGTCGACGTCCAGGGCATCGGCACCGGCCATTTCCGCCAGGCGTCCCTGGGCCAGCAGACGCATGGCCAGCATCTGCCCGATGCGGTCCGAGGCATGCACGTAACCGAGGCTGAACAGGGCGTCATGGAACGAGCTGCTTTCGATCAGCGGCAGGCCCTGGGCGCTGCGCCGGACCGAGACGTTGTTCGCCAGGCCCTTGAGCGGCTGCACGCCGACCGTGGGCGGTACGCTGTCGCCATGGCTGCCGGTCTGGCAACCCGTCAGGCCGAGCAGCCCGAGGGCGGCCGCGGCGACGCCGAAGCGCAGACGTGAAAGGGGAAAGGCTGGCGAGGCCATGGCGAAGCTCCTGCATGCAAGGGGGAAAGGCGGGCGGCGAAAGGCGCTACGTTAGTGAGCGCGCAGGCCCCATGCAAGCGGGGGCGCAGGCTTTATTTGCAAAGTCCTGCGCCGGTTTGCGCGGTTATTTCTGCGGCGGGTTGATCTTCTCGACCAGGGCGTAGGCGCGCTGGGTTGCCGGACGTGCCTGAATCCGCTCGAACCAGGCCTTCAGGTGCGGGAAATCGTCAAGATTCTGCTCTTGCCACTTGTGCGAAACGATCCACGGATAGATCGCCATGTCGGCAATGCTGTAGGCCTCGCCGGCGACGAACGGTCGGTCGCCCAGGCGTTTGTTCAGCACCCCGTACAGGCGAGCGGTCTCGTCGACGTAGCGCTTGATCGCGTAGGGGATCTTTTCCGGGGCGAAGCGGTTGAAGTGGTGGTTCTGCCCGGCCATCGGGCCGAGGCCGCCCATCTGCCAGAACAGCCATTGCAGGACTTCCTGGCGGCCGCGCAGGTCCTGGGGGATGAACTTGCCGGTTTTTTCGGCGAGGTAGAGCAGGATGGCCCCGGATTCGAACAGCGACAGCGGCTGGCCGTCCGCCGTGTCGTGGTCGACGATGGCCGGAATGCGGTTGTTGGGGGCGATTTTCAGGAAGTCGGCGGCGAATTGTTCGCCTTTGCCGATGTTGATCGGGTGGATCCGGTAGGGAAGGCCGGTCTCCTCAAGGAACAGGCTGATCTTGTGGCCGTTGGGGGTGGTCCAGTAGTACAGATCGATCATGAGGCGCTCCGTCAGGAGACGGCAGCAAAGGGCGCTGCCGTCGGTCTGCCGCGCCGGGAAGGTCCCGGGCACAGCGGTCGGCGTCAATGGATATCACAAAGCGCGACCGCTGTTACAGGGCGACGCACTCAGGCGCCGTGGCACTTCTTGAATTTCTTCTCGCTGCCGCACGGGCAAGGGTCGTTGCGGCCGACGTCCTTCAGGGCGTTGCGCACCGGCTCCTGGTGGCCGTGGTTGCAGTGCGGGCCATGCACATGGCCGTGATCGTGGTGGTGATGGTCGTGGTCGTGGTTGCAGTCAGGACCGTGGACGTGGGGTTGCTGGCTCATTGCGGGTCACTCCGGGAAAAAATCGCCGGGGATTATCTCACCACTGCGCGCCAAGTGCAGGTCGCGGGCAAAGAATAATCCGGTGCGCAGGGTACCTTCGAGACGGTAATGCAGGGGCGTGTTCTGGCGCAGCATCTTCGTCACCGGCTTGGCGTGCTGCCACAGGTTGGTGCGCACCTCGACCTGGAACACCCGGCTGCCATTGGCTTCGACACGGAACCACTGGCCACTGTCGCCCTCGGCCAGCAACAGGTCGTTGAGGTGCACCGCGTAGCTCAGGCCGCGGACCTGCAGGGTGCTGTCGTTGGGGTTGTCGATGCGCAGGTGGAGGATGAAGTGCTGTTGCAGCAGGCGCGCGCGGACCGTCTCCACCTGCACCAGGTGCACCTCGGGCTTGCGGAAATCGCTGTCGAGCCAGCTGGCGCAGCCGCCCAGACTCAACAGCAGGTTGAGCAGGAGCAGGCGCGCGAGCGTCGACATGGCTCAGCTACCGACGTAGCTCGAACAGCATTTCTTGTATTTCTGCCCGCTGGCGCAGGGGCAGGCATCGTTGCGCCCGGCCTTGAGGCCCACGGTCGGGTCGATGAAGTACCAGCGGCCCTGGTTCTGCACGAAGGCCGAACGCTCGCGGTGGCTGTGCTCGCCGTCCAGGTCGTGCCAGCGTGCGGTGAAGGTGACGAAGGCATGCTCGGGCTGGCCGCCGAAGACCTCCGCCGACTCCACGTCCAGCCCGAGCCAGGTGCTTTGCGCGCTCCACGCCGCGATGCCGGCACGGTCGAGGCCGGCCTGCTGCACCGGCAGGGTGGTCGCCACCAGGTAATCGATCAGGCCCAGCACATAGGCGCTGTAGCGCGAGCGCATCAGCGCCTGGGCGTCGGGGGCCGGATGGCCGGCGTGATAATGCCCGCAGCAGGCATCCAGCAGGTTGCCGCTGCCGCAGGGACAAACCGAAACGCTCATCGTCTCACCACCAGTACTTGCCGAAGTTTTGCGGGTTGGCCCAGAACTTGGCGTTGAGCCAGTCCGGCACCTGCTTGTAGTCGCGCAGATCGTAGGTGAACAGGTCGAGCACCTGCTCGTCGCGCTGGAAACGCTCCGTAGCCTGCAGGGCCAGGGAGAAGAAGTCGCGGTCCTGCCAGCCGCTGGCGTGCTTGTCGGCGAGCACGGCGATGCGGCTGGCGTTGAGATTGCGGATGCCGCCGAGCAGCTCCAGGCCGTTGCGCTTGGGCAGGTGCTCCAGGCAGTCCACCAGCAGGGCCAGGTCGTAGCGCTGGCCGGCCAGTTCAGCCGGCAGTTGGCCGGGCTCGGCGACATCGATACGGGTATCCGGGTGCGCGGCGGCAAAGGCGTCCAGCGCGGGGAAGCGTGCGCCGACCAGCAGCAGGTGCTGCGGTGCGTGGTGTTCCAGCAGCGCCGCCAGGGCCTGTTGTGGCGTGCGCGAAGAAAAGCTCTCGGTCATCGAAGGTCCTCATCCAATCCGCCAAGCCTAGCGGGCAAAGGCTTCCACGTCATGGCTTATTGCTGGCGGAGATGGTTTCGCCGGTCTTTACTCCCAGAGCAGCGGTACCGCAAGGCATATTTCCCATGGAGAAGCAACAGATGAGCATAGTTCGCACAGCTTTACCTCTGGTTCTGCTAACCAGCGTATTGACTGGTTGTGCAGGTCTGCAAAAAACCGATTGGCCGAAGTGTGCTGCCGTTGGCGGCGTCGGTGGTGCCGCACTGGGCGCCATCGAGAGCAGTAGCTGGGCCGGTTGGGGCGCGCTGATCGGCGGTGGCCTGGCGGCGGGTTACTGCTGGGCCCACGGCGATGGCGATGAAGATGGCGATGGCGTACCGGACAGCCGCGACAAGTGCCCGGGTACGCCACGTGGCACGCCGGTCGATGCCACGGGCTGCCCGCTGGCGCCGCCTGCACCGCCACCTGTGGTCGAGGAAGTGGTGGTGGTGAAAGAAGAAACCATCGTGATCCGCGATGTGCACTTCGCCTTCGATTCCGACAAGCTCACCGCCGCCGACAAGTCGCGCCTGAACAGCATCGCCGAGCGCCTGCGTGCTGAAAAAGAAGGCGTGCGCCTGACCGTGACCGGACATACCGACAGCGTCGGTTCCGATGCCTACAACCAGCGGCTGTCGGACAAGCGTGCCCACTCGGTAGTGAAATACCTGGTGGAAACCGGCGTGCCACAGGGCTACTTCGTTTCGGTCAGCGGTGCGGGTGAAAGCCAGCCGGTCGCCGACAACAAGACCGCCGAAGGCCGTGCGCAGAACCGTCGGACCGAGATCCGCATCCAGCGTTGACGCTTCACGGCCCGTGGCTTGAGAAGTGCCACGGGCCGGTCTTTACTCCTGTGTGCCGGTAATAGCCGGTAACACAGGAGGCATTTCCCCATGACCGCACTTATCAAGGCCGCGATTCCCGTGTTGTTGGCGGCCGGTCTTCTCTCAGGATGTGCAACCCACAGCGACGGCAGTGCGCCGCTCAACCAGCGTACCTGGCCGATCTGCAGCCTGCTTGGCGGGCTGGTCGGTGGCGGCCTCGGCGCCATCGAAAGCTCGGCCTGGGCCGGCGGTGGCGCGGCGGCGGGTGCAATCGCCGGTGGCTTGATCTGTTTTGCCCAGGATGGTGACGAAGACGGTGATGGGGTCTTCGACCGTCGCGACACCTGCCCGGATACGCCTGCGAATACCCCGGTGGGCAATAACGGCTGTCCACTGCCGCAGTATCCGCCGTCGCAGAAAGTCGCCGAGCCGGAGCCGGTGCAGGAGGTGATCACCCTCAGCGACCAGGGCAACGTGCTCTTCGCCTTCGACTCCGCCGAACTGACCGCAGCTGCCCAGCAGCAATTGCATGGCCTGCTGGACAAGCTGGGCAACCCGCAGGTGCGCAGCATCCGGGTGGTCGGGCATACCGACAGCAAGGGTACCGACGCCTATAACCAGGGTCTGTCCGAGCGTCGCGCGGGCAGCGTTGCCACCTACCTGATCAACAACGGCATCTCGCCGCAGAAGGTCAGCAGCATGGGGCGCGGTGAAAGCGAGCCGGTGGCCGACAACGAAAGCGACGAGGGACGCGCGCAGAACCGCCGGGTCGAACTGCACCTGAATTGAACCGGCAGGCAGGCGGCCCGTGCTGACTGCGGGCCGCCGACAGGAGGGAGGACCGATGATGAAACTGCTGGGCCTGTTCAAGGCGCTGACCGTGCTGTTCTGGTGGGTGGTGCTGATGAACCTGTCGATGCCGGCGGAGAAGCCGTTCCACCAGTTGATCAACCTGACGGGCGCTGCCCTGCTGGGCTTGCACCTGCTGGAAGTGCTGTTCTATAACGGTCGCCTGCGTGAGCGCAGCCACCGTTGGTTCGACCGGTTGCAGATCCTTCTGGTGGGCATCTTCCATATCCTTTCCATCCCCGCACCGCGCAAGGAAGTACCGCATGCGTAAGCTGTTGCTGTTGACCGCGATGTTCTGCCCGCTGGCCCTGGCCGATTCCCTGAGCGTGGAGCCGCATTCGGTGCTGCGCCTGGCGAGCAAGGCCAGTACCGTCCACCTGGAGCGCCTTGACGTCGCGGATTCGGCCACCCTGATCCTGCCGGCCAGCCTGGTGGAACTGAAGGTCGATCAACTGCAACTGGGGCGCGATGCGCGGATTTCCGTGGTACCGGCGCAGGATGGCTTGCGCATCGAGGTGGGGCGGGCGCAGTTGGCCGAAGGCAGCCTGATCACCGCGACCGGCATGGCCGGCACTTATGAGCGGGCGGCCAGCCCGGGGCGCAACCTGGACCTGCGTCTGCAGCATCTGCAGGCGCCGCTGCTATCCATCGATGCCCGTGGCGGCAAGGGTGCACCGGGTTACGTCGGGCTGGATGGTGCCAACGGCGAGGCCGGTGGTTGCACCTGGGGTTCGGCCAGCCGTGGCGCCAATGGCGACAACGGCGGCGATGGGCATGATGGTTCGGCGGGCGGTCGGGTACGCCTGGCGTTGCCGGCGGACTATCCGGCGGAGCAGATCAAGGTTCGTCTCGAAGGTGGTGCGCCGGGAGCGCCGGGAGCAGCAGGCAAGGCCGGCAAGGGTGGCGCGAGCAAGGGCTGTCTGGTGTACCGCACCGAGGCCGGTGCCAATGGCAAGCCCGGGGTGGTCGGGCAGCCCGGGATGGCGGGGGCTGAAGGGGAGTTGAGCGTTCAGCGGCTCTGAAGCTTCTTTGTTTTTTAGGGCCTCATCGCCGGCAACGCCGGCTCCCACAGTGGGAGCCGGCGTTGCCGGCGATGAGGCCGTCACGGTCAAAATGAAAGGCGGGTTGCCGCCACCAGCACCACGGCAATCCCCAGCAGCAGATTGATCCCCACCATCTTCCTGATCCTGCCCAGCACCGCCGCCCCGGCGGCCCAATCCCCAGCTTCCACTGCCTTGCGCATTTCCGGCAGCAGCAGGCTCTGGATACGCATGAACAGGGCGAACATGGCGATTCCGCCGCCGATCATCATCTGTACATGGCGCGGCGCGGTGTCGAGGGTGCCGAAGTGCATGTGCAACATGCCGACACCACTGACCACCAGCACCAGGATCGCGATCCATACCCAACTGAAGAACCGCGAGAACACTTCCAGCCACAATTGCAGGCGGGCCGGGCCTTCCAGCACCGTGGCGGCCGCCGGACGCAGGACCATCCAGGCGAAGAACATGCCGCCGACCCAGACCAGGGCGGCCAGGACATGCAGGCTATAAGGCAGGGCGAAGGCGGTCATCGGGCACTCCATTCAGCGCAAAGGGCAATTGGCGGGTATGATAGCCCGCTCACTCGAAACACTGAAAATATATCCAGCCTTTCGCTGGCGCCCGAGACCATGATCAGCAACGAACTCAAGTCCCAGATTCAGGGCGCCTATTCGCGTTTCCTCGAAGCCAAGAGCCTCAAGCCACGCTATGGCCAGCGCCTGATGATCGCCGAAGTCGCCAAGGTGCTCGGCGACATCGACTGCGATGACGAAGGCCGCCGTAGCGGCGACCCGGCAGTGGTGGCGGTGGAGGCCGGCACCGGTACCGGCAAGACCGTGGCCTACAGCCTCGCCTCGATCCCGGCGGCCAAGGCGGCCGGCAAGCGCCTGGTGATCGCCACCGCCACCGTCGCCCTGCAGGAACAGATCGTGTTCAAGGACCTGCCGGACCTGATGCGCAACAGCGGTCTGAACTTCAGCTTTGCCCTGGCCAAGGGCCGCGGCCGCTACCTGTGCCTGTCCAAGCTCGACCTGCTGTTGCAGGAAGGCCACGCGCAAAGCGCCACGGCCCAGCTGTTCGAGGAAGAAGGCTTCAAGATCGAGGTGGACGAGGCCAGCCAGAAGCTGTTCAACAGCATGATCGAGAAGCTCGCCGGCAATCGCTGGGACGGCGACCGCGACAGCTGGCCCACCGCCCTGGAAGACCAGGACTGGGCGCGGGTGACCACCGACCATAGCCAGTGCACCGGCCGCCACTGCCCGAACTTCGGCCAGTGCACCTTCTACAAGGCCCGTGAAGGCATGGGCAAGGTCGATGTGATCGTCACCAACCACGACATGGTTCTCGCCGACCTGGCCCTGGGCGGCGGCGCGGTGCTGCCTGACCCACGCGACACTATCTATGTGTTCGACGAAGGCCATCACCTGCCGGACAAGGCCATCGGCCACTTCGCCCACTACAGCCGCCTGCGCTCCACCGCCGACTGGCTGGAGCAGACCGCCAGGAACCTGACCAAGCTGCTGGCCCAGCACCCATTGCCGGGCGATCTGGGCAAGTACATCGAGCAGGTCCCGGAGCTGGCCCGGGAGATCAAGGAACAGCAGCAATTCATGTTCGCCGCCTGCGAGCAGGTGGCCGACTTCCGTCCCGGCGAGGACGCCGAAGGCCGCGACCGGCCGCGCTACCGCTTCGTCGGCGGGGTGGTCCCGGAGCATATCCGCGAGATCGGCATCGAGCTGAAGAAGGGCTTCGCCCGGCTCAACGACCTGTTCACCCGCCTGGCCGACCTGCTCAAGGAAGGCATGGACGGCGAGGTCAACATCGGTATTGCCAGCCACCAGGCCGAGGAGTGGTACCCGCTGTTCGGCACCTTGCTGACCCGCGCTACAAGCAACTGGGAGCTGTGGACCGCGTTCACCGTCGAAGATCCGGAGGATAGCCCGCCCATGGCGCGCTGGCTGACCCTGGCGGAAAGCGGGGCGCTGTTCGATATCGAGGTCAATGCCAGCCCGATCCTTGCCGCCGAGATGCTCCGGCGCAATCTGTGGAATGTCGCCCACGGTGCCCTGGTGACCTCTGCGACCCTGACCGCGCTGGGCACCTTCGACCGTTTCCGCATGCGCTCCGGCTTGCCCAAGGCGGCGGTCACCGCCGTGGTGCCGAGCCCGTTCCATCACACCGACGCCGGGGTCCTGCGGGTGCCCGACCTGCGCGCCGACCCGCGGGATGCCGCCGCCCACACTGCGGCGATCATCCGCGACCTGCCGGAACTGGTGGAAGGCTCGCGGGGCTCGCTGGTGCTGTTTTCCTCGCGCAAGCAGATGCAGGACGTGTTCGACGGCCTCGACCGCGATTGGCGCCGGCAGGTGTTCATCCAGGGCAACCTGTCCAAGCAGGAGACTCTCAACAAGCACAAGGCGCGGGTCGATGACGGCGAGTCCAGCGTGCTGTTCGGCCTGGCCAGTTTCGCCGAGGGTGTCGACCTGCCGGGGGCCTACTGCGAGCACGTGGTAATTGCCAAGATCCCCTTTGCCGTGCCGGATGACCCGGTCGAGGCGGCGCTGGCCGAGTGGATCGAGGCGCGCGGCGGCAATCCGTTCATGGAGATTTCCGTGCCGGATGCGTCCTTGAAGCTGATCCAGGCCTGCGGGCGCCTGCTGCGTACCGAGCAGGATCGCGGCACCATCACCTTGCTGGATCGGCGGGTGGTCACCCAGCGCTATGGCAAGGCTATTCTCAATGCGCTGCCGCCGTTCCGGCGGGAAATTTCGTAGCTCTGGAGGGCCTCATCGCTGGCAAGCCAGCTCCCACAGGGACCGGGTGCACCGCTGAACCTGTGGGAGCCGGCTTGCCGGCGATAGGGCCCTAAAATCTTTTGCACTTGCCGCTGTCTATCACCGGAACCAAGGCCTGCAAAGGCCCCTCAAGGAGAACTCCAGCCCCATGTTGCGCCGTACCCTTCCCGCTGCCTTCCTGCTGTTGCTCAGCCAACCCTTGCTGGCTGCCCAACAGACGCTGTTCAACTTCGTGCGCCCGACCTCGGTGGTCAACGTGGCGACCGAGGATGCCAGCCTGCCGCAGTACAACGCGGAACAGACGGCCGAGGGCGAGGTATTGCGGCGGGTGGTGTTCAACCCGGTGTCGCGACCCCGCCTGCAAATGAGCCCGCAGACCGGTGTCTGGGACTGGTCGGCGCAGAAGACCCTGACCCTGCGCCTGCAAAGCGGCATGGACTGGGCCTTGACCGTCAATGTCACGATCGAGAGCGCTGACGGCAAGGTCCTGACCAGCCGCATCGACCTGCCCGCCGGTCCGGCGCAGACCGTGGTGATTCCGCTGCAGGCCAGCTCACCGCTGAGCCAGGGCATGCGCGCCGGTCCACCCATGCCGTGGACCTTCGAAGGCCAGCGCCTGGTCGTCGCCAGCAGCAGCGGCGAACTGGACCTGAGCCAGGTCAAGTCCCTCAGCCTGTCGATGAACCAGCCCAATGTTGCCCAGAGCGTGCTGGTCGAGCGGATCAACCTGCAGGACGACGAACGCCTGCAACAGGCCGCGTACAGCGGGCTGATCGATGGCTACGGCCAGTTCAGCCGCGGGCGCTGGCCGGAGAAGGTTGGCAGCGACGAGCAACTCAAGGCGGCGGCCGGCAAGGAGCAGCAACAGCTCAAGACCTGGCTGGCCGAACGCCAGAAGCAGCCGCTGGACCGCTTCGGCGGCTGGACTGGCGGGCAGACCTTCGATGCCAAGGGCTTCTTCCGCACGGTCAAGCGTGACGGCCGCTGGTACCTGGTGACGCCGGAAGGCCATCCGTTCTATTCCCTGGGCGTCAATGCGGTGAATGACGAGCCGGGCCGTACCTATGTCGCTGGCCGCGAAGGCATGTTCAGCGATCTGCCGAAAGCCGACTCGGCGCTGGCGGCGTTCTATGGCGAAGGCAACAACAACGACGGCAACGCCTCGTCCAGGGGGCGCAACTTCAACCAGGGGCGCTGGTTCGATTTCTACGCCGCCAACCTGGAGCGGGCCTACGGCAAACCGTGCACGGCATCGATGGAAGAGGCCAAGGCCTGTCCGCCCGTCGCCCTCGACGCCGCCCGCTGGCAGGGCCACACCCTCGACCGCCTGCAGGCCTGGGGCTTCAACACCCTCGGCAACTGGAGCGAACCGAGCCTGGAACAGGCCGAGCGCGTGCCCTACACCCTGCCGCTGGCCATCGTCGGCGACTACGCCAGCATCAGCACCGGCATGGACTGGTGGGGCGCCATGCCCGATCCGTTCGACCCGCGTTTCGCCATGGCCACCGAACGTGCCGTGGCCATCGCTGCGCGGGATCACCGTGACGATCCGTTCCTGATCGGCTATTTCGCCGACAACGAACTGGCCTGGGCCGCCCCCGGCGACGATCCGAAGTCGCGCTACGGCCTGGCCTACGGCACCCTGCGCCTGACCACCGACGTGCCGGCCAAGCGTGCCTTCCTCAAGCAACTGCGCGACAAGTACCGCAACCAGGAAGGCCTGTCCAAGGCCTGGGGCATCCAGCTGACCGCCTGGGAACTGATGGAGGACCCGGGCTTCGAGCCGCCGCTGCCTAGCCCGGAGCACCCGGAGATCGAGGAAGACTTCAAGCACTTCCAGCGTTCGTTCGCCGATGCCTACTTCAAGACCATCTCCGATGCCCTGAAATGGCATGCGCCCAACCATCTGCTGCTGGGCGGGCGCTTCGCCGTGACCACCCCGGAAGCGGTGGCCGCCTGCGCCCAGTATTGCGATGTGCTGAGCTTCAACTTCTATACGCCCAAGCCCCAGGACGGCTATGACTTCGCCCAGTTGCGTGCGCTGGACAAGCCGGTGCTGGTGTCCGAATTCCACTTCGGCTCCCGCGACCGCGGCCCGTTCTGGCCCGGGCCGATGGAAGTGGCCCGTGAGGAGGACCGTGGTCCGGCCTATGCCGCTTTCCTCAAGGCAGCGCTGGAGGAGCCGGCGATCGTCGGCGTGCACTGGTTCCAGTTCTTCGACCAGCCGGCCAGCGGCCGCCTGCTCGATGGCGAAAACGGCCACTTCGGCCTGGTGGGCATCACCGATGTGCCGTACCAGGGATTCATCGACCAGGCGCGCAAGGCCAACCTGCAGGTCGAGAAGCTGATCGTCGGGGCGGCGCACAAGCCTGAAGGTGAGGCGAGCAAATGACTGGTTGATTCAACCTGTGGGAGCTGGCAAGTCGGAACGCCGAACCGCAGCTCCCACAGGGTCCGCGTCGCTTTTAGACCTGTTCTCTGCGTGAGAGCGCAGCCTGAAAGGCTGGGTCGACTCCCACAGAGACTGTGTCGACTAAATGAATAGTGGTCATTGTCCGACCCGTGTCTGTTCCAAAATCCTTCGTGTGCTGAAACAATGCACGCCACTTTTCAGACAGGTTGCAGGGGAGTTTCCGGGTGCAGATCCAGGGTCATTTCGAGCTCAGGTTCGAGGCGGTACGCGAGGCCTTCGAGGCTCTTTTCAATGATCCCCAGGAACGTGGCGCGGCCTTGTGCATCCAGGTCGGCGGCGAGACGGTAGTCGACCTTTGGGCTGGCACCGCCGACAAGGACGGGCATGAGGCCTGGCACAGCGACACCATCGCCAACCTGTTCTCCTGCACCAAGACCTTCGCGGCGGTCACCGCCCTGCAACTGGTGGGCGAGGGCAAGCTGCAGCTGGACGTGCCGGTGGCCCGCTACTGGCCCGAGTTCGCCCAGGCCGGCAAGGAGTCGGTGACCCTGCGCCAACTGCTCAGCCATCGCGCCGGTTTGCCGGCGATCCGCGAATTGCTCCCCGCCGAAGCCCTGTACGACTGGCAGACCATGGTCGACACCCTGGCCGCCGAAACGCCCTGGTGGACGCCGGGCAGCGCCCATGGCTACGCGGCGATCACCTATGGCTGGCTGGTCGGCGAACTGATCCGCCGCGCCGATGGCCGCGGGCCGGGAGAGTCCATTGTTGCCCGTACCGCGCGGCCGCTGGGCCTGGATTTCCATATCGGCCTGGACGACGCGGAATTCCACCGTGTCGCCCATATCGCCCGGGGCAAGGGCAATCTCGGTGACGCGGCGGCGCAGCGTCTGCTCAAGGTCACCATGACCGAGCCCCAGGCCCTGTCGACCCGGGCCTTCACCAATCCGCCGGCGATCCTCACCAGCACCAACAAGCCCGAGTGGCGGCGCATGCAGCAACCTGCGGCCAATGGCCATGGCAATGCCCGCAGCCTGGCCGGGTTCTATGCCGGGCTGCTGGACGGCAGCCTGCTGGAGTCGGAACTGCTCGACGAACTGACCCGGGAGCACAGTCTCGGCGACGACCGGACCCTGCTGACCCAGACCCGTTTCGGCCTTGGCTGCATGCTCGACCAGCCCGAGGTGGCCAATGCCACCTTCGGTCTCGGCGCCCGGGCCTTCGGCCATCCGGGGGCGGGTGGTTCGGTAGGCTTTGCCGATCCGGAACATGACGTCGCCTTCGGTTTCGTCACCAATACCCTCGGCCCTTACATCCTCATGGACCCGCGCGCGCAGAAACTGGTGCGGGTACTCGCCGACTGCCTTTGATCGGGTGCCTCTGTACTCAGGGGCGCCGTTGGCTATTCTGCAACCAGTTCATTTGTATTTTTCTTTCATTTTCATGGTGTATCGCTGATGTCTTCACATAAAACCTTAGCTCTTGCCCTGTGCCTGGCCATCACCGGCTGCGCCCAGAACCCGCAGAAAGATGCCGCGGACAGCGGCCACGGCTGGTGGCCCTTCGGCTCGGACAAGGTGGCCGATCAGGAAGTGAAGGAAGCGGTACAGGAGAAGGTGGCCAAGTCCGAGGCCAAGGCCGACGCCAAATCCGAAGGTGGTAGCTGGTGGTGGCCGTTCAGTGGCAGCGACGACAAGGCTGCGGAAAAGACCGCCGCCGTACCGAAGATCGACGTCAAGGCCACCCAGGCCTGGCTGGACAGCTACGAACCGCGCGTGCGCGAAGCGATCAAGGACAGCAAGCTGGAACTGGAGCGCCGTGAGGACGTGCTGGTAGTGACCCTGCCGGTGGACAGCGGCTACAACCCGGACCGTCCGGCCATGCTCCTGCCGATCAGCCTCGGCCCGATCACCAAGGTCGCCAAGCTGATCGAAACCGACCAGAAAACCGCCGTGCTGATCCTCGGCCATGCCGACAGCAGCGGTGCCGCCGCCGCCAACCAGAAACTCAGCCTGGAGCGTGCTGCATCGGTCTCGGCGATCTTTCGTCTCAGCGGCCTGCAGCGTGATCGCCTGAACCTGCGCGGTATGGGCTCGGTCGCTCCGCGTGCGGCCAACGACAGTGCCCAGGGCCGTTCGCTGAACCGCCGCGTGGAAATGATCCTGACCCCGCAAGCCACCATGGTTGCGCTGGTTGCCAAGTACCAGCAGCCGACCCCAAGCCCGGCCGAGCTGGTCGCGGTACAGGATGCCAAGCCGGCCGCCGCTGCCAAGCCTGCGGCAAAACCGGCCGCCAAGGCCGCTGCCAAAGCGCCGGCCAAGGCCACTACCGCGAAGAAAGCGGCTCCGGCGAAAGCGGCCGCAGCCTCGAAAAAAGCGGCTCCAGCCAAACCGGCTGCGAAAAAAGCCGAGCCTGCCGCCAAGAAGGTGGCAGCCAACAACAGCCCTGCGAAGACCAACTGATCCTCAAGGAACGCTGTAGATGACCCAGACACTGGCAGATATGCGCCGTGACTACACCCGTGACGGCCTGGCCGAAGCCCAGGCCCCGGCCGAGCCGTTCGCCCTGTTCCACCAATGGTTCGCCGATGCGGTGAAAACCGAGCAGGCCCCGGTGGAAGCCAACGCCATGACCCTGGCCACCGTCGATGCCGACGGCCGGCCGCATTGCCGGGTCCTGTTGCTCAAGGGCCTGGACGAGCAGGGTTTTACCTTCTTCACCAACTACGAAAGTGCCAAGGGCCAGCATCTGCAGGCCAATCCGTTCGCCGCCATGACCTTTTTCTGGCCGGCGCTGGAGCGTCAGGTGCGGATCGAGGGGCGGGTGGTGAAGGTGTCGCCTCAAGAGTCGGACGCCTATTTCCAGGTGCGTCCGCTGGGCAGTCGCCTGGGGGCCTGGGCCTCGCCGCAGAGTCGGGTGATCGCTGATCGTGGTGAACTGGAAGACCTGCTCAAGGCTACCGAGCAGCGTTTCAGTGACACCCAGCCGCATTGCCCCGAGCACTGGGGTGGCTATCGTCTGCTGCCGGAGCGCATCGAGTTCTGGCAGGGGCGTGCCAGCCGCCTGCATGACCGCTTGAACTACCGCTTGCAAGAGGGCAACTGGTCGCGCGAGCGACTGGCGCCTTAACCCGCGTTGTACCCGGCGGCCTCGCGCTCCAGCCAGGCCGCCAATTCCTTGCGCTTGACCTTCTGTGCCCTTGCGGCATCCAGCCTTTGCAGCATGAACGCGCGCTTGTCCTGGTCCTTTCCGGCGAACGACAAGGCCAGGTCGCGGTCCGTCCAGCGCCTGATCCGTACGTATAGCCACGCGTGGAAATACAGGCCGGCGAGGGTGGTGATGGCGATGATCAAGTAATCCATGTCTATCCTGTAAGCCAAGTCTTGCGACCCGTTCGGGGTGCGCTGTCTGTACCGAAGCTGAATGGAAGCAATTTTATCTGTTGCATGTCGTGACAGTCGTCAACGCGCGCAGTCTAATGAGCACCTGTCTTAAGGAGATAATTCCTATGCGTAAATCTGTACTGCTGGTTGCATCGTTCGCCACGATGTCGCTGCTGCTGGGCGGTTGTGCCTCGAACCTGTCCGGCGACTCCTATTCCCGTGACGAGGCGCGGCGTGTGCAGACCGTACGCATGGGTACCATCGAATCCCTGCGTCCGGTCAAGATCGAGGGCACCAAGACGCCGATCGGCGGTGGCGCCGGTGCGATCGTCGGTGGGGTTGCCGGTAGTGCCATCGGTGGTGGTCGCGGCAGCATCATCACTGCGGTGATCGGTGCCGTTGCTGGTGGCCTGGCAGGTTCTGCCGCCGAAGAAGGCCTGACCCGTACCCAGGGCGTGGAAATTACCGTGCGTGAAGACGACGGCAGTATGCGTGCCTATGTGCAGCAGGTTCAGGAAAACGAGATTTTCCGGGTCGGCGAGCGCGTGCGGATCATGACGGTCGATGGCACCAGTCGCGTCACTCACTGAACTGGCGACAAAGAAAACCCCGAGCTGGCTTGCGCCACTCGGGGTTTTTTATTGCCTGCCGGTTATCCGTTGGCAGCCTGCTTCGGGCTGGAGAGGGCGGTGATGGCATAACCGATGATCGCCGCAAGGAACGAGCCGGTGAGAATGCCCATGCGGTCCATGCCTACGTATTCGCTGACCCCGGGCACGAAGGCCAGGGAACCGACGAACAGGCTCATGGTGAAGCCGATGCCGCAGAGGATCGCCACGCCGAGGATCTGCCCCCAGTTGGCGCCAGCGGGCAGGGCGGCCAGACCCAGCTTGACCGCCATCCAGGTCAGGCCGAATACACCGATGGCCTTGCCCAGCAGCAGGCCGGCGGCGATGCCCAGGGGCACGGCGTGGGTGAAGCTTTCCAGGGTCACCCCGGCCAGCGACACGCCGGCGTTGGCAAAGGCGAACAGCGGCAGGATGCCGTAGGCCACCCAGGGGTGCAGGGCGTGTTCCAGGCTAAGCAGCGGTGAGCTCTCGGCGTTGCGCGTGCGCAGCGGAATGCACAGGGCCAGGGTGACCCCGGCCAGGGTGGCGTGCACGCCGCTTTTCAGCACGCAGACCCAGAGGATCAGCCCGACCACCAGGTAGGGCCCGAGCTTGACCACGCCGAAGCGGTTCATCGCGACCAATGCGGCGATGCAGGCTGCCGCCAGCATCAGCGAAATCGTCGACAGGGCGCCGGAGTAGAACAGGGCGATGATGATGATCGCGCCGAGGTCGTCGATGATGGCCAGGGTCATCAGGAACAGCTTGAGCGAAACCGGTACGCGCTTGCCGAGCAGGGCCAGCACGCCGAGGGCAAAGGCGATGTCGGTGGCGGTGGGGATGGCCCAGCCGGCGATGGCGGCGGGGTTGTCGCGGTTGAGGAACCAGTAGATCAGCGCCGGTACCAGCATGCCGCCCAGTGCGGCAGCGCCGGGCAGGACCACCTGGGAGGGCTTGGACAGATGGCCTTCGACCAGTTCGCGCTTGACCTCCAGGCCGATCAGCAGGAAGAACAGGGCCATCAGCCCGTCGTTGATCCACAGCAGCAGTGGCTTGGCGATGCTCAGCGCGCCGATCTGCACGGCGACCGGGACTTCCAGCAGTCCGTTGTACAGCCAGGACAGTGGTGAGTTGTTGACGATCAGGGCCAGTACTGCGGCGGCGATCAGCAGCAGACCGCTGGCGGCCTCGAGCTGGAAGAAGCGGGTGAATGTGCTACGAAGAGGCAAGGTAGCTCCTCCATCGGGTTGGCAAAAAGGTCGAACACCCTAACCGGTTGTGATATTCCTTAAAAAGATAATAATATTCTTTTTTGTTATAAGCTGTTTCAGGACTTTCTTGTCTATCGGGCTTTTCTGGCAGTGGTGTAGGAATCTGCCTAAATGGACGTTAGCCGCTCCTGGCGTCGTTTGCTTTCTACCTTTGGGAACTGTTCATGAATCATCACCGCACCTGGGTCCGTGAAGCGATCCGCATCATCGAGGCCGATTTCCAGCGCAGCGCCGATACCCATCTGATTCCCTTGCCCATGCCTGGCTTCCCGCAGATCGACCTGTATTTCAAGGACGAATCCAGCCACCCCACCGGCAGCCTCAAGCATCGTCTGGCGCGCTCGCTGTTTCTCTATGCCCTGTGCAATGGCTGGCTGCGCCCTGGTGCACCGGTGATCGAGGCATCCAGCGGTTCGACGGCGATTTCCGAGGCGTACTTCGCCCGTCTGCTTGGCCTGCCCTTTATTGCGGTGATGCCGGCGACCACGTCGCGGGAGAAAATCGCGCAGATCGAGTTCTATGGTGGCAAGCCGCACCTGGTGCAGGACCCGACGCAGATCTACGCCGAATCCGAGCGTCTGGCGCGGGAGAGCGGTGGGCATTTCATGGACCAGTTCACCTACGCCGAGCGCGCCACCGACTGGCGGGCCAACAACAATATCGCCGAGTCGATCTTCAGCCAGATGCACTTCGAGCGGCATGCCGAGCCGGCCTGGCTGATTTCCAGCCCGGGGACCGGTGGTACCACGGCGACCCTGGGCCGCTATGTCCGTTATCGCCGCCATGCGACCCGGGTGCTGTGCGCTGATGCCGAGCGTTCGGTGTTCTTCGATTGTTATCGAACCGGTGACCGCTCGCTGCGTCTGGATTGTGGGTCGCGGGTCGAAGGGATCGGCCGGCCGCGGGTCGAGGCTTCGTTCTTGCCGGCGGTGATCGACGCCATGGTCAAGGTGCCGGATGCACTGTCCCTGGCGGCCATGCACTATCTGGCAAGGCGTCTGGGGCGGAGGGTTGGCGGGTCGAGCGGGACCAATCTGGTCGGTGCCTTGCAGGCGGCGCTGCATATGCAGGCGGCAGGGGAGTCGGGGTCGATCGTAGCGATCCTCTGTGATAGCGGCGAGCGCTATGCGACCACTTACTACGATGAGCAGTGGTTGGGACAGCAGGGGTATGTGCTGGAGCCGTTGATCAAGGCGGTGGCGGGGTGTGTGGAGCAGGGGCAGGCGTTGCCGGAGACGGTGTTGCGCGAAGGGATCTGAGGTTCCGTGGTGTTGCTGACGGCCTCATCGCCGGCAACGCCGGCTCCCACAAGGATCTGCATGCACAGTACCTGTGGGAGCTGGCATTGCCAGCGATGAGGCCCTTGAACCCTACTCGGAAATCCCGAGCATGCTCCTGGCCACGGCTTCGGCGATGCGAATGCCATCGACCCCGGCCGAGAGAATCCCCCCGGCATAACCCGCCCCTTCACCTGCGGGGAACAGGCCCTTCAGGTTCAGGCTCTGCAGCGTCTCGTCACGGGTGATGCGCAGCGGCGACGAGGTGCGGGTTTCGATCCCGGTCAGCACCGCGTCGTGCAGGCTGTAGCCCTTGATCTGCCGGTCGAAGGCCGGGATCGCTTCGCGCAGCGCCTCGATGGCGAAGTCCGGCAGGCTCGGCGCCAGGTCGCCGAGGTTGATGCCCGGCTTGTACGACGGTTCGACGCTGCCCAGGGCGGTGGACGGACGTCCTGCAACGAAATCGCCGACCAACTGCGCCGGTGCCTGGTAGTTGCTGCCACCCAGTACATAGGCGAGCTCTTCCAGGCGCTCCTGCAGCTCGATACCGGCCAGCGGGCCGCCCGGGTAATCCTGCTCCGGGGTAATGCCGACGACGATGCCGGAGTTGGCATTGCGCTCGTTACGCGAGTACTGGCTCATGCCGTTGGTGACGACACGACCTGGTTCGCTGGTGGCCGCGACCACGGTACCGCCCGGGCACATGCAGAAGCTGTACACCGAGCGACCGTTCTTGGCGTGATGCACGAGCTTGTAGTCGGCGGCGCCAAGTTTCGGATGGCCGGCGTACTTGCCCAGGCGTGCCTTGTCGATCAGCGATTGCGGGTGCTCGATGCGGAAACCGATGGAGAACGGCTTGGCCTCCATGAACACGCCCTTGCCGTGGAGCATGCGGAAGGTGTCGCGGGCACTGTGGCCGAGGGCCAGGACCACATGGCGCGAATGCAGCTCTTCACCGTTGTGCAGCACCACGCCGTTGAGCTGGCCGTCTTCCATCAGCAGGTCGGTGACCTTGTGCTCGAAGCGCACTTCACCGCCCAGGGCGATGATTTCCTCGCGGATGTTCTCGACCATGCCGGTCAGGCGGAAGGTGCCGATGTGCGGTTTGCTGACGTAGAGAATCTCGTCCGGCGCGCCGGCCTTGACGAACTCGTGCAGAACCTTGCGGCCGTAGTGTTTCGGGTCCTTGATCTGGCTGTACAGCTTGCCGTCGGAGAAGGTCCCGGCGCCGCCTTCGCCGAACTGCACGTTGGACTCGGGGTTGAGCACGCTCTTGCGCCACAGGCCCCAGGTGTCCTTGGTGCGCTGGCGCACTTCCTTGCCGCGTTCCAGCACGATCGGACGCAGGCCGGCCTGGGCCAGGATCAGCCCGGCGAAGATCCCGCAGGGGCCGAAGCCGACCACGATCGGCCGCTCGGCCAGGCCGCCCTCGGGGGCCACGCCTACCGGCTTGTAGCTGACGTCCGGGGCGATGCCGACGTTATGGTCGTCGGCGAACCTGGCCAGCACCGCGGCTTCGTCGCGGACATTCAGGTCGATGGCGTAGATGAACAGCAGTTCGGTGTTCTTCTTCCGCGCGTCGTAGCTGCGCTTGAAGATGGTGAAGTCGAGCAGATCGGCATCGGCGATGTCCAGGCGCTGCACGATGGCTTCGCGCAGGGCCTCGTCGGAATGATCCAGCGGCAGCTTCAGTTCGGTGATTCGTAGCATGACAGGGTCCAGTATCCCGGCCATGGGAGGGGCCGGCGGCTTTATACAAACGGGGGAGTATAAAGGTTTCGCCGGCTGGGGAGGCGGATTGAATGGGGGCCGGTGGTCAGTCGTTGCGCGACCCACCGTAGTAGCCGCAGCCCTGCATGGTCTGTCCATCGATGCGCAGTTGCGCAGTCAGATGGCTCACCCCCCCGGTAGCGCTGTCGACGCAGCGTTGCGGAGCCAGCCACAGCTCGACCTTCTGCCCATTGGCCTCGCTGCTCACGCTGATGCCGCCGCCAGGCATCTGCTCTTCCAGATAGGGCAGGGCCAGCGGTGGCTGTTCGGGGCGATTGAGGACCATGCCCTGGCCACTGACATTGAGGTTCCAGAACGGTTCGTGCCCGGCGGCGCGTAGGGTCAGGCGCTTGAAGTTGGGGTCGCTGCAGGCGCTGGCCGAGTGATCGACGCGGTACAGCTGGTGCACGTTGAACTGGCCGTCGGCGCCGTTGCTTTTGGTCGCAGAGAGGGTGCCGCGCAGGTCGGCGAACAGCACGCCCGGGGTGGCGGCGAGGGTGGCAGCTTCCTGGAGCAGGCCGGTGTTGCCGCTGTCCTGGATCACGAAGCGGCGGCTTTCGCTGCAGGGTTTGAACAGCAACTGGCCGTTGGCGGCGCTGAGCTCGCCTTGCAGGCGGGTCATGCCGGCGGTGGAGACGCTGGTGGTTTCCGGCTGGTCGGCGAGCAACTGACAGCCGGCGAACAGCGGCAGCAAGAAAGCAACCAGGAATGTACGGGTGAAAGACATGGCGAAACTCCGGTGTCACTTCAGTCGAAAACCCGCGAAATTACCGGCGTATCCAAGAGATAACAAGTGAAGTTCGTCGGGGTTGGGCAGGGCGTATTGATTATCGGGCCTTGCAAGGGACCTGATATTTTTATCAGTTGTTTCAGCGAGAAATCGAGGCTTATTCTCCTCCGCAGGTTGTTTCGTGTTCCAGCGCTATTCGAATGAGCTTGGAGGCAATTATGAGGATGGGACTTTGCCTGTTACTGAGTTTTCTACTTGTGGCCTGCCAAACAGCCGAGGGACCTTTAGAACGCTATGGTTCGGCGATTTACAGCGGCCAATCTGTAGCTGAAAAGTTGAACGCACGTTATGCGGACACCCGCGGGAACTGCGGATCACTTTCCAAGCCTGCGTTCCTCTGCTCTGGCGTGATCCTGCGAATCACCACCTACAGCCCCGACTATGACTCCTGGGATCCCAGTCCCAATTCGATAGAACTGGGTGGACAATCCTTCAGCTACCTGCGCAAGGACAGCAAGTTTTCAAGACTTGCCTGGCATCTTGGCAATGGGTACATCCTTTATTCGATCTTCGGCGCGCCAGCCGACAAGCTCGACCCCGATGTGCTTTGTCTTTTCCCGATCGATGGATATTCGGATAACCGCTCAGGCGAACGCTGTGGTATTTACTCCGACAACAATGCCTCCAGCAGGCCATGCGAAGATCAGGACATAACCACTGCCGAACAATGGCTCAGCCTCTATAGCGCCCAGAATCAAAGCAATAGCCGGTTATGTTCGTTCAACGTTCGTGATGATCGCAATATTCTCGCCGGACCGGCCTTCTATTCAGGATTGAAGGCCCGGAGCATGGGGGCGCCCAGTGACAAGCGATTCACTCAGCACAATGAACTGGTGTTGAAAACATGGGGAAGCGGGCTAGGCAAGACATTGCCGATCGAGGCGTTCTTCTACACGGATGCCAAAGGGTTGGAGAGTGCGATAAAGGACCGGCGTAATTTCCTGGGCAAGACTGGAATCATGCTTCCGCTGATCAAGCTCAACCTGCCAAGCACACCGGCTGAGGATGCAGCTTTCGAATATGTGCCGGGCGACGACAGGCTTTGACCCTGATATGAAAAAAGGGCCATTCGGCCCTTTTTTGGATCAACCGCCGAGGTAGGCGTCGCGTACCTTCGGATCGGTCAGGAGCGCTTCACCCGTGCCTTGCATCACCACGTGCCCGTTCTCCAGAACATAGGCCCGGTCGGCGATCTTCAGCGCCTGGTTGGCGTTCTGTTCCACCAGGAACACCGTCACGCCATCGCGGCGCAGTTGTTCGATGATGTCGAAGATCTGCTGGATGATGATCGGCGCCAGGCCCAGCGACGGCTCGTCGAGCAGCAGCAGCTTGGGCTTGCTCATCAGCGCGCGACCGATGGCGAGCATTTGCTGCTCGCCGCCGGACATGGTGCCGCCGCGCTGACTGTAGCGCTCCTTGAGACGCGGGAAGAGCTGCAGGACCTTGTCCAGTTGCGCCTGATAGTCGCCCTTGTCGGTGAAGAACCCGCCCATGGCCAGGTTTTCCTCGACGGTCAGGCGCGAGAACACGCGGCGGCCTTCCGGAACCACGGCGATGCTCTTGCGCATGATGTGCGACGACGGCTGGCCGACCAGCTCTTCGCCCAGGTACTTGATGCTGCCGCTATGGGCCTGCGGCGAGCCGCAGAGAGTCATCAGCAAGGTCGACTTGCCGGCACCGTTGGCGCCGATCAGGGTGACGATCTCGCCCTGGTTGATTTCCACGTTGACCGAGTGCAGTGCCTGGATCTTGCCATAGAAGGTGGAAACGTCTTTGAACTGCAGCATTTACGCTTCCCCCAGGTAGGCTTTGATCACATCAGGGTTGTCGCGGATCTGTTCCGGCGTGCCGTCGGCCAGGGGCGTGCCCTGGTTGATCACCACGATATGGTCGGAAATGCTCATGACCAGTTTCATGTCGTGCTCGATCAGCAGCACCGTGACGTTGTGCGACTCGCGCAGGTAGCCGATCAGCGCCTTGAGGTCCTCGGTTTCCTTGGGGTTGAGGCCGGCGGCGGGCTCGTCGAGCATGATGATCCGCGGTTGGGTCATCATGCAGCGGGCGATTTCCAGGCGGCGTTGCTGACCGTAGGCCAGGGTCCCGGCGGTACGGTTGGCGAACTCGGTCAGGTTGACCTTTTCCAGCCAGTACTGGGCGCGCTCCATGGCTTCGCGCTCGCTGCGGCGGAAGGCCGGGGTCTTGAACAGACCGGCGAAGAAGTTGGTGTTGAGGTGGCGGTGCTGGGCGATCAGCAGGTTTTCCAGCGCGGTCATTTCCTTGAACAGGCGCACGTTCTGGAAGGTCCGCACCACACCCTTGCGGGCGATCTGATGGCCGGCCAGGCCCTGGATCGGCTGGCCATCCAGGAGGATGGTGCCGCCGCTGGGCTTGTAGAAGCCGGTCAGGCAGTTGAACACCGTGGTCTTGCCGGCGCCGTTCGGGCCGATCAGGGCAACCACCTGTTTTTCCTTGACGGTCAGGCCTACGCCGTTGACCGCCAACAAGCCGCCGAAGCGCATGCTCAGGCCGCTGACTTGCAGAATTTCGCGGCTCATCGACGCAGCTCCATATGTGGACGTTGCATAGGCAGCAGGCCCTGCGGACGCCAGATCATCATCAACACCATCAGGGCGCCGAACATCAGCATGCGGTACTCGCTGAAGTCACGCATCAGTTCGGGCAGCAGGATCATCACGATGGCCGCGAGGATCACGCCCAGTTGCGAGCCCATGCCGCCGAGGACGACGATGGCGAGGATGATCGCCGATTCGATGAAGGTGAAGGATTCCGGGGTCACCAGACCCTGGCGAGCGGCGAAGAAGCTGCCGGCGAAACCGGCGAAGCAGGCACCCAGGGTGAATGCCGAAAGCTTGATCACGGTGGGGTTCAGGCCCAGAGCACGGCAGGCGATCTCGTCTTCACGCAGCGCTTCCCAGGCACGCCCGATCGGCATGCGCAGCAGGCGGTTGATGACGAACAGCGCCAGCAGGGCGAGGAGCAGGGCCACCAGGTAGAGGAAGATCACCTTGTTGATCGAGTTGTATTCCAGCCCGAAGAACTCGTGGAAGGTCTGCATCCCTTCGGCGGCCTTGCGTTCGAAGGTCAGGCCGAAGAAGGTCGGCTTCTCGATGTTGCTGATGCCGTTGGGGCCGCCGGTCCATTCGGTCAGGTTGCGCAGGAACAGGCGGATGATCTCACCGAAGCCGAGGGTCACGATGGCCAGGTAGTCACCGCGCAGGCGCAGCACCGGGAAGCCCAGCAGGAAGCCGAAGGTGGCAGCCATCAGGCCGGCGATCGGCAGGCAGACCCAGAAGCTCAGGCCGAAGTAGTGCGACAGCATCGCGTAGCTGTAGGCGCCGACGGCATAGAAGCCGACGTAGCCGAGGTCGAGCAGGCCAGCCAGGCCGACCACGATGTTCAGGCCGAGGCCGAGCAGGACGTAGATCAGGATCAGGGTGGCGATGTCGACCGCGCCGCGGGAGCCGAAGAACGGCCAGATCAGGGCCGCGACGATCAGGCCGATGATGATGTAGCGCTGGGTCTTCGGCAGGGTCAGCCAGTTGCCGACCTTTGGCGGAATCAACGGACCGCCGCTGCGCGAGCGCATGACCGCGCTCCACTGCTTGTCGAACAGCACACGCAGGAACATCAGCACCGAACACAGGGCGATCACGCCGAGGGTGAAGGGGCCCTGGCCGTGCACTTCCAGGTTGATGCCGACGATGCTGAGTTTCAGGCCGAGAACCGGGAAAGCCACGGCCCAGACCAGCAGGGCGCTGAAGAACGCCGATTTGAGATGTCTGTTCATACTTTCTCAACCTCCGGACGGCCGAGGATGCCGGTCGGACGGAACAACAGAACGAGTACCAGCAGGCCGAACGCCACGACGTCCTTGTACTGGTCGCCGAAGATGTCAGCGCCGAAGGCTTCGGCCACACCCAGCACCAGGCCACCGAGCATGGCGCCCGGAATGCTGCCGATGCCGCCGAGGACTGCCGCGGTGAAGGCCTTCAGGCCCACCAGGAAGCCGGCGTTGGGGTTGATCACGCCGTACTGCATGCTCAGCAGCACTGCAGCCACGGCCGCCAGGGCGGCACCGATGACGAAGGTCAGGGCGATGATGTTGTTGGTGTTGATCCCCAGCAGGTTGGCCATCTTGATGTCTTCGGCGCAGGCCCGGCAGGCCCGGCCCAGACGCGAGCGGGAGATGAACAGGGTGAGGCCGGTCATGGCGATCAGGGTGACCACGAAGACCAGGATCTGCATGTAGGAAATCAGGACTTCTTCCGCGCCACCCGGGCCGAAGGAGATGCTCCCCGGAATCAGGTTGGGAATGGATTTGTCCTTGGAGTCCTGGGAAAGCAGTACGGTGTTCTGCAGGAAAATCGACATGCCGATGGCGGAGATCAGCGGGATCAGGCGGTTGCTGTTGCGCAACGGCCGGTAGGCGACCCGTTCGATACTGTAGCCGTAGGCACTGGTAACGACGATCGTCGCGATGAACGCGGCGGTCATCAGCAGCGGCAGCGAGTGGATACCCATCATGGCCAGTCCGGCAAGGACGATGAAGGCCACGTAGGAACCAATCATGTACACCTCGCCGTGGGCGAAGTTGATCATTCCAATGATGCCGTAAACCATTGTGTAGCCAATGGCTATCAAGGCATAGGTGCTGCCAATGGTCAGGCCATTAACCAGCTGTTGGAAGAAGTGATAGATCTCAGGCATTACAGCGCTCCTAAAAACCTGAATATGCATTTCGCTGGCGGGTGGGTACCCGGCATGGCCTTGCGGTCTTGGGCCACTTCGGCGCATGCGTTGCCAGGGAACCGCTGGTGACGGTTTTAAGATTTTCAGGTGAACCTGATCCCGGATCGCGGGAAACAGGTCCATGAACCTCGTAAAACAAAGCCCACTGCTCGCACAGTGGGCTTTTCGGTCATGTATCAGACGGTGTTACTGAGGGGAAACTTCGGTTTTCGGTTTGCCGAAATGCCATTCGTAGACAACGAACTTGAAGTCCTTCAGGTCGCCTTTTTCGTCGTAGGACAGTTCGCCGGTCGGGGTCTTGAAGGTGCCGGCGTGGATGGCCGCGGCCACCTTGTCGGTGTCTTCGCTACCGGCTTTCTTGATGCCCTGGGCGATCAGCTCGACAGCCGAGTAGGCCGGGAACACGAACGGACCGCTTGGATCCTTGCCGTCGGCCTTGATGGCGTCGACGATCTTCTTGTTCTCAGGATCGGCGTCGAAGGACTTCGGCAGGGTTACCAGCAGGCCTTCGGAAGCGTTCTGGGCGATCTGCGAGATGGAGTCGTTGCCGACGCCTTCCGGACCCATGAACTTGGCGTTCAGGCCTTTTTCCTTCGCCTGGCGCAGGATCAGGCCCAGCTCCGGGTGGTAGCCGCCGTAGTAGACGAAGTCGACGTTGTTCTGCTTGAGCTTCTGGATGATCGAGGAGAAGTCCTTGTCACCAGCGTTCAGGCCTTCGAAGACGGCAACCTTGGTGCCTTTGCCTTCCAGGGTCGACTTGACCGCGGTGGCGATGCCTTCACCGTACTGCTGCTTGTCGTGCAGGACCGCGACGACCTTCGGCTTGACGTGGTCGGCGATGTAGTTGCCGGCGGCAGGGCCCTGGGCGCTGTCCAGGCCGATGGTGCGGAAGATCAGCTTGTAGCCGCGCGCGGTGATTTCCGGGCTGGTGGCAGCCGGGGTGATCATGATCACGCCTTCGTCTTCGTAGATGTCGGACGCTGGCTGGGTGGAGCTGGAGCAGAGGTGGCCGATGACGAACTTGACGCCGTCGTTGACCACTTTGTTGGCGACTGCCACGGCCTGTTTAGGGTCGCAGGCGTCGTCGTATTCCTTGGCTTCGAGCATCTTGCCGTCGACACCGCCAGCGGCGTTGATGTCCTTGATGGCTTGCTTGGCACCGATGAACTGCATGTCACCGTATTGCGTCACCGGACCGGTCTTCGGGCCGGCGATGCCGATCTTGATGGTATCGGCGGCGAAGGAATGGCTGGCGACGCCGGCCAGAACCATCGCGGCGAACAGCTTGGAAACTTTACTCATAGTGCTCCACTCATTCTGTTGTAATTTTTATCGTCCTTGCGCCATGGCAGAGGACCCGACAGACCCGGTACGGCTACGCCGTATCGCGGCCCGCTTTCCGGTTTCATCCCCGGTGAATGCCCTGGCAACTGTACCGGTACAGTGTAGAGCGCTGCTTGATCGCTTGAAAAGCAGGCCCGCCGAAGCAAAAACCGGGGGTGTCGCCTGATCGACATAAAGTTACAAAAAAGCGTCTTCTGAATGTCCGGAAGTTCCCGGAAACGTTTGGCTTCCTTGAACCTGTCGACCAATTACTTATTTGAAACTGGGTTTTTCTGCAAAAATACCGGCCTTTCAAGTGACCTGATTATTTTTGGTGAAACCCATGACTGATGAACCAAGCACCCTCTATGCCAAATTGCTCGGCGAGACGGCGGTAATCGAGTGGAAAGCCCTGGAGCGTTTTTGGGCAAAGGGTGACCTGATTTGGGTCGACCCGTCCCTGGACCTGATCGAAGTCGCACAGGCGATGGCGGAAAACCGCAGTGAAACCTTCGCGCAGTGGCGTGATGCTGGCACTGTCGGGCCGGTCAGTTCGGAGCAGGCCCTCGACCTTCAGAGCCGCGAGCCAGAGATCTGGGCGGTAGTGGTACAACCGTTCATCGTGATTCAGGTTCGGCCGTCGGTCTGAGCTGGTGCAAAAACGGTGCGTAAAAACGCACAGCGAGTCCATTTTGGTGCGCGAGGTCAATCAGGCAGGGTGACGGTTGGTAACAGTGCCTGGTGAGCCACTTGGGTGCGGTAACAGTTACCAAGAATGGAAATGGGCATGAACAAGAAGGGCGACCCTGATGGTCGCCCTTCTTGTTCGACAATCGGACTCAATAGTCGACTTTGCCGGTATGGCTATTAAGGGAAATGACCTTGGTCTTGCCGATACGGTGGCGATAAATCTCGCGCAAGTATTTCACCGCTTTCTTCACGCACTCCCGCGACAAGCGAATATCGTTGATCGAGACGAACTTGCTCTTGTCGTTGATCAGTTCGCGATATTTCTTCTCGTACATCGGTTTGATCGCATACCAGTTGGTATCGAGGATCTTCGCCGGGTTTTCGAATTCGCTGAGCAACTCGTCGATGCGTTCCTCCTCGAAGTCCTCTTGCATGATGAATTCGAGGATCGCGTTGTCCAGGGTGTCGTCGAAGCGGTAGGGCGTCTTGGCGAAGCAGCGCTTGATAAAGGCCACGATCAGGGTCAGGAAGTCGTCCGACAGGCACGGGCTCTTGGCGATCAGGGTGGTCAGCGACAGGTTGGCCGAGGCGCCGATCACCAGGGCATAGCGCTTCAGCGTGGTGTTGGGGAACAGGCTGTTGAGGTGAGTCTTGAGCCGGTTCAGGTCCATGTAGGACAGCTTGTAGTCCTTGGGCAGGGAGACGATCGACACCACCGACGAGCAGTTCTTGAAGAAGTGCAGGTCATGCAGCGCCGCGGCGTCGCAGCCGGAACTGCGGTACTGCTCCAGGGCCGCGCGGTAGCGCTTGGATTCGATCGGCAGCAGGCTGATGCCTTCGATGGCCTGGGTGTCCTTGTTGAAGTGCGGCAGGTCGATGGAGCGGAAGAACAGGTCGTCGATATCCAGCCGCGGCGCCTCCTTCTCGAACACCTTGAAGCCTTTTTCCGAACTCTGCCCAGGGGTCTCCGGCACCACCGACTCGGCATAGGCGATCGCCACCGGGCCGGCCAGGCTCATGAACAGGTCGTTGGCATCGAGGCGGATGGTCTCGCCGATATCGATGCCGGCGCGCCGGAAGTAGTTCTGGTCGTAGTCGGTGGTCACCGCCTGGGCGGTAAGGATGTTGAAGATCTGCTGGGAGATGTACTGGTTGGCGTGCTTCTCCATGGCGTTGACGTCGATGTTCTGGATGTTGCCGTCATCGCTTTCTTCGGCGTAGCGCATGATGTCGTTGGAGATCAGCATCATCGCGTTCCACGGGCGGATCCTGCCCATGACGCTGGCTTCGCTGCTGTCTTCATTGTCGAAGTTGTAGGAGAAGTCCCATTCTTCCGACAGGTATTTGCACAGCAGGCGACCGGCGTTGATGTGCAACGCCTCGGACATTTCGCTGCGGTGGTCGGAAATGTTCGGCAGCACGCAGATGCCACTGGTGAAGATCGGCTCGAAGACGAACGAGTGCCCTGCTTCGCCATCCTGCTCGTCGGCCGGCTTGGTGTCGAAGGTCTTGTTCATGTACGAGAACTGCTGGGCCAGGCCGAACTCCGAGGCCATGCCCGAGCCGGTACCGCCGCCGGCGCTGAAGATATAGAAGTACAGCCGCGACTGGTTGGCCTTGATCCCGCAGGAATCGATCAGGTACGAGTGGATCAGTTTCCAGTCGGCACTGGAGAAACGGTGGGTTTCCTTGTTGAGGATGATCTTCGCCAGGTACTGGCCGAGGATCGGCGCGTTACCGGCGCCACCGGCGTGGACCTCGGACAGGTCCATGATCTTCATCTTGCTGTAGTCGCGCAGGAAGCCGCTTTTCTCGCCCTTGCGCGAGAAACGGATGCGTCCGGCGATGTCCTTGTCCAGGTCGCCGAGCATCACCAGCGGCTCCACCAGGAACACCGGCTTGGCGCTCTTGGCCTGGACCAGGCGCAGGTTGTTGCGGATCCAGCGCGCCGGGTTGTAGGTCGGGTCGTTGCCGGCGCGGTCGTCGCTATTGAATTCGTTGAGGTAGAAGGTCCGTGCGTTGTAGACCAGTTCGGCGACATCCAGGGCGATGTTCGAGCCGCAGCGACCGAGGCCGATCAGGCACACCGAGGGGAACTGCTGGTCGAGCCGCAACTGGGCGTCGTCCTCGACATGCAGGCTCGGCGGAAACACCAGGTCGCGCAGGCCATCGAGGTTGTCGAGGATGCGCTGGGTGTCGGGTTCGGTGAAGTACAGGTATTGCTGCGGGCTTAGGGTTGGCTGGCTGTAATAGCTGCGGGCCCCATAGGAAGTGGGCGCGGTGGCTGAAAGCAGCTCGGAAATCACGTTGGCAGGAGTATTCTTGGAGGTCATTTTGCGCCATGTGCCTGGGGGGAAGGCTATTCAACAGTCGATATCATTGAGCCATCCCTGGAAAGTTTCGCGACTGTATCAGTGCGTCTCCGGCGTAAGCGATCAGGGTTTGCCTTATAAAAACTAGGGGTTTTCCTGTCGCGCCGTTTTCTGAATCGTCCGATCCGTCAACTTCTTTAACTGTTGGAGCTGTAGATGAGCCATTCACTGCCTTTGTCCCTGGGGTTCGCCGGTATCGGCCTGATGGGGTTGCCCATGTGCCGTCGCCTGCTGGCGGCGGGTCATGAACTGACGGTGTGGAACCGTTCGCCGGACAAATGCGCACCCCTGGTGGCCGCCGGTGCCCGTCAGGTCGCGACCCCGGGCGAACTGTGCGAGGCCGCCGACGTGGTGATGCTGTGCCTGGCCGACACTTCGGTGGTACGTGAGGTGGTGTTCGGCAGCGACGGTATCGCCAGCAAGGCCCGCCCTGGCCAGTTGCTGGTGGACTTCTCCAGCCTCGAACCCACCGCCACCCGGGAGATGGCCGCGCAGTTGAAGGCCGGGACTGGAATGGGCTGGCTGGATACCCCGGTGTCCGGCGGTACCCCCGGCGCCGAGGCGGGGACCCTGGCGATCATGGTCGGTGGCGAGGCGGCGGATCTCGAACGGGTGCGTCCGGCGCTGTTGTCACTGGGGCAGCGGGTTACCCATATGGGCGGCGTGGGCGCGGGGCAGGTGACCAAGGCCTGCAACCAGATGATCGTCGCCTGCAATGCTCTGGTGATTGCCGAAGTGGTGGCCCTGGCGGAGCAGTCCGGGGTGGACGCGAGCCTGATCGCCGAGGCCCTGGCCGGTGGTTTCGCCGATTCGAAGCCGTTGCAGATCCTCGCCCCGCAGATGGCCGAAAGCCGCTTCGAACCGGTCAAATGGCATGTGCGGACCTTGCTCAAGGATCTCGACACCGCGGTGAAATTCTCCCGCGAGCAGGGCTCGGCGACCCCGGTCAGCGGCCTCGCGGCGCAGTTGATGCGCCTGCATGGCAGTCAGGGCTATCTGGAAAAAGATCCAGCGACGCTGATTGATCTGTATCGCAGCAAGCCATAAGGCGTTCTTCGCGATGGTTGAGGCTTTCCAGCACCGCGCGCAGGTCTTCCATGGGCACCGGCCGGCTGAGCAGGTAGCCCTGGATGGCGTCACAGCCCAGGCGCTGGAGAAAGTCGTACTGCTCTTCGGTTTCCACGCCCTCGGTGATGACCTTCAGGTGCAGGGTGTGGGCCATGACCATGATGGCCTGGACGATATTGTTGTCCGCCCGTGAGTGAGGGACATCCTGGATGAACGAGCGATCGATCTTCAGGGTGTCCAGGGGCAGGCGCTTGAGGTAGGCCAGGGATGAATAGCCGGTGCCGAAGTCGTCGATCGACAGCGACACGCCTTGCTCGCGGATGCGCCGCAGCAGGGCGATGGTGCTGTGGATATTGGCCATCAACGCGTTCTCGGTGACCTCCAGCTCCAGGCGCCAGGCCGGCAGTCCGGCCCCGTGCAGTGCGTCCTCGACTTCCTTGGCCAGCTCGTCGCGGCCCAGGGTCAGGGCGGAGCAGTTGACCGTCACCTTCAGTTCGCTGAAGCCGTGCTGGCTCAGTTGCGCCAGGTCCTGGCAGGCCCGGCGCAGCACCCACAGGTCCAGCTCGGCGATCAGGCCGTTGGTCTCGGCGATGCCGATGAAGCGGTCGGGGCTGAGCAGGCCGTGTTGCGGATGCTGCCAGCGAACCAGCGCTTCGAGCTTGCTGACCTTGCCGCTGGCCAGTTCGTAGATCGGCTGGTAATGCAGGCGCAGGCCGCGATCTTCCTGCAGGGCGATGCGCAATTCCTCTTCCAGTTGCAGTTCCAGGGTGGCGCGGGTCTTCAGGTTGTCGCTGAAGAAGTTGGCCTTGTTGCGCCCGCCACCCTTGGATTGGTAGAGCGCAAGGTCGGCGTGCTTGAGCAGTTCGTCGCAGGTATTGCCGTCGGTGGGGTAGAGACTGATGCCGATGCTGGTGGTCATGACCATGCGCCGCCCGGCCAGGTCGATGGGCTCGCGGACCTTGTTGAGGATGCGCTGGGCCAGGCCACGGGCTTCTTCGGCGCTGTTCAGGTTGAAGAGGATGCAGAACTCGTCGCCGCCGAGGCGGGCAACCACGTCCTGGGTGCGGGTGGCCGCGCTGATCAGGTGGGCAATGGCCTTGAGCAACTGGTCGCCGGCATCGTGGCCGAGGCTGTCGTTGATCCGCTTGAAATGGTCGATATCGAGGAACATCACCCCGAGCATGCCGCCCAACTGGACGCGTTCGGCCAGGCGCTCGGCGAAGATCTGGTTGAAGCCGCGGCGGTTGATCAGGTTGGTCAGGGCGTCGTAGTGCGCCGCCTGTTGCAGGGAGACCCGGGCCTGGTCGAGCTGGCTGAGCAGGGTATTGACCCGGCGCAGGTCCTGTTCCTTGCTTTGCAGCTTCTTGTCCGACAGCGCCGCACTGATGCAACTGCCGCTGATCAGCAGGGTGATCACGGCGATGGTCAGGCTCAGTTGCAGGCTGTTGTCGGTGACCACGATCTGCGGCGAGGCACCGCCGGGCAGGATCAGGGTCAGCGCATGCATGCCGACGTAGTGGGTGCTGATGATGCCGCCGGCCATGAGCAGGGCGGCGCTGTATTTGAACAGTTGCGGATGGGTGACATTGCCCTGGCGCAGATGGCGGGCCATCAGCATCGGCAGCAGCGCGGCGAACAGCGCCACCACCACCGAAGCCAGCACCAGGGTCGGATCGTAATGCTGCTGGGCGTTGCTGCGCATGGCGGCCATGCCGGTGTAATGCATGATCCCCACGCCGGCAGCGATGCACAGGGCGGCCAGGGTGTAGTTGCGGGTGCCGGGATGGGCCTGGCCGAGAAAGCTCATGGCACCGAGGGCGGCGAACAGCATGATCAGCAGCGACACGCCGGTGAGGAACATGTCGTAGTGGACTTCCAGCGAGGTTTCGAAGGCGAGCATGCCGATGTAGTGCATGGCCCAGACGCTGCAGGCCAGGCAACAGGCCCCGAGCATCTTCCAGCGCCGCCTGGCACTGGCCTGCTCGGCGTCGCCGATGCGTTCGATGATATCCAGGGTGGCGAAGCTGCCGGCGCACATCACCAGGTAGGCGAGGAGGATCAGCCAAGGGTTGTGCCGCGCCGCCAGAGCAAAATGGCCCGCCGGGTGCTCGGCAAGCATCATGTGCAGCCATTCCATAGCGCGCCTCTCAGTTCAGCCGAGTTTGCACTCGTCCCCAAACCGCCTGGAGACTCTTTTGGCATTGAGTATAGAAAGGCCGAGTAGGGCCATCGGCATTAATGGCAGATTGATTTCAATGATTCGGTAATGACCTTAATCGCCAGCGGTTATAACGCTGCAAATGGTTACAATTACCCGCCATCAATCTCGTGGATGATCGCAGACAGGTCGGATATTGCCCTCTAGATTTTGTCCGGCGTGCAGCACGCGCCGATAAAAACAACGAGGGGACCGACCGATGCACAGCCCTACCCAAGCGGCCAATGCCTGGCGCATTTTGTTCCTGCTGTTCCTGGCCAACCTGTTCAACTTCTTCGATCGCACCATTCCCGCCATCGTCATCGAGCCGATTCGCCTGGAATGGCACCTGAGCGATATGCAGATCGGCCTGATCGGTACCGCTTTCACCCTGGTCTATGCGATCGCCGGCCTGCCATTGGGGCGTCTGGCCGATACCGGTTCGCGGCGCAAGGTGATGGGTTGGGGCCTGACCGTGTGGAGCGGGCTGACCGCGGTCAACGGCATGGTCGGCAGCTTCTGGAGTTTCCTTCTGGTGCGCATGGGCGTGGGGATTGGCGAGGCCAGCTATGCGCCGGCGGCCAACTCGCTGATCGGCGACCTGTTTCCCGCCGAGCGCCGTGCCCGGGCCATGGGCATCTTCATGCTCGGCCTGCCGCTGGGGTTGCTGCTGGCATTCTTCACCATCGGCGCGATGGTCCAGTACTTCGGTAGCTGGCGCGCGCCGTTCTTCATCGCAGCGGTGCCGGGGCTGCTGCTGGCGGTGTTCATGTTCATGATCCGTGAACCGGCGCGGGGTGCGGCGGAAGTGGTGGCTTCGTCCCAGGTGCCGTTGGACCGGCCGCTGCGCCGGGTGCTGAGCATTCCTACCTTCGGCTGGCTGGTGCTGGCCGGGCTGGCGTACAACTTCGCCACCTATGCCTGCAACTCGTTCATGGTGCCGATGTTGCAGCGCTTCTTTGCCTTGCCATTGCAGCAGGCGGCAGTGGCCACCGGGGTGATCGTCGGGGTGACCGGGTTGATCGGCCTGACCCTGGGCGGCTGGGTTGCCGACAAGATCCACCAGCGTCTGCCGGGCGGGCGCTTGCTGTTCGGCGCGTTCAGCATGCTGGTGGCGACCGTGGGCACGGGCCTGGCGCTGTATCTGGGGCGGGTCGAGATCGGCGTGTTCGTCGCTCTGTTCGGGATCGGCTGGCTGTTTGCCTACAACTTCTATACCTGCGTCTACACCGCGATCCAGGACGTGGTGCAGCCGCGTCTGCGGGCAACGGCCATGGCCTTGTTCTTTGCCGGGCTGTATCTGCTGGGCGGGGGGCTCGGGCCGTTGGTGGTCGGGACACTTTCCGATCATTACGCCCAGGTGGCGATGCTTGAGGCGGGCAGCGCCGAGATGACCGAAGCGTTCAAGGCGGTGGGGCTGCATAACGCCATGGGGCTGATCCCGGTGGCTTTGCTGGCGACCCTGGTGTTCCTGCTGCTGGCGGCGCGGACCTTTGCCCGGGATGCGGAGAAGATGAAGGCGGGGATGGTGGAGGAGGGGGCTGCTGAGGCGGGCAAGGCTGCCGAAGCACTATAGAGAGATTGACCACTGCAAAACTTGTGGGAGCTGGCTTGCCAGCGATTGCGATGGTGAATTCACCAAAGTCATCGCTGGCAAGCCAGCTCCCACAGAGTCCAAGGTGTGCTGGAGTTAGCCGGCTACCAGCACCCGGATCGCTTCAAGACGCAGCGCTGCCTTGTCCAGCATCGCCAGCCCATCCTCGCGCAGTTTGCGCAGCGCCACGATCTCGCTGTCACGCACCGTCGGGTTGACCGCCTGCAATGCAGTCAGGCGCGCCAGCTCTTCATCGGTTTCCGCCGCCAGGCGCCGTTGCGCCTCGGCCACGCGCTCTTCATGACGCGGCATGACCTTGGCTTCGCCCGCGTTGATCTTCGGCGCCAGCACGTCGCGCTGGGCCTGGATGAACTTGTTGGCGCTGGCTTTCGGCACGCTTTCCAACTGGTCGTTGAGGGTTTCGAAGGCGACCCGCGGGGCCAGGTCGTTGCCATTGGCATCCAGCAGGCAGCGCAGCGCTGCCGGCGGCAGGTAGCGACCCAGTTGCAGCGAGCGCGGCGCGACCACTTCGCTGACATAGAGCAGCTCCAGCAGCACGGTGCCCGGCTTGAGCGCCTTGTTCTTGATCAGCGCGACGGCGGTGTTGCCCATCGAGCCGCTGAGGACCAGGTCCATACCGCCCTGCACCATCGGATGCTCCCAGGTCAGGAACTGCATGTCCTCGCGGGACAGGGCCTGGTCGCGGTCGTAGGTGATGGTCACGCCTTCGTCGTCGCCCAGCGGGAAGCTGGCGTCGAGCATCTTCTCGCTCGGCTTGAGGATCAGGGCGTTTTCCGAATGGTCCTCGCTGTCGATGCCAAAGGCGTCGAACAGGGTTTCCATGTAGATCGGCAGGGCGAACTGGTCGTCCTGTTCGAGGATCGCTTCGACCAGCGCCTGGCCTTCGCCGGCACCGCCGGAGTTGAGTTCCAGCAGGCGGTCGCGGCCGCTGTGCAGCTCGGATTCGAGGCGCTCGCGCTCGCTACGGGCCTCGGCGATCAGCGCTTGCCACTGGCTGTCGTCGGTGTCTTCCAGCAGCGGCAGCAGGCGCGGGCCGAACTGGAGCTGCAGGGCGTTGCCGGTCGGGCAGGTGGCGAGGAAGGCGTTGAGCGCCTGGTCGTACCACTGGAACAGGCGTTCCTGCGGGCTGTTTTGCAGGTGCGGCACGTGCAGTTCGATGGTGTGCTTCTGGCCGATCCGGTCGAGACGGCCGATGCGCTGTTCCAGCAGGTCCGGGTGTGCCGGCAGGTCGAACAGCACCAGATGATGAGCGAACTGGAAGTTACGGCCTTCACTGCCGATTTCCGAGCAGATCAGCACCTGGGCGCCGAATTCCTCGTCGGCGAAGTAGGCAGCAGCGCGGTCGCGCTCAAGGATGCTCATGCCTTCGTGGAACACCGTGGCCGGAATGCCGGAGCGCACGCGCAGGGCGTCTTCCAGGTCCATGGCGGTTTCGGCGTGGGCGCAGATGACCAGCACCTTGACCCGCTTGAGCATCTTCAGGGTATCGATCAGCCAGTCGACCCGCGGGTCGAAGCGCCACCAGCGGTTTTCTTCATCGCTATCGCCCTGGGCCTGGAAGCTGACTTCCGGGTACAGGTCGGCGTGTTCGCCTACCGGCAGTTCCATGTACTGGTCCGGGCAGGGCAGGGGATAGGCGTGCAACTGACGCTGCGGGAAGCCCTGGACGGCTGCGCGGGTGTTGCGGAACAGCACGCGGCCGGTGCCGTGGCGGTCGAGCAGCTCGCGGATCAGGCGGGCGCTGGCCTGGCTGTCGCCATCGCTGACGGCGGCCAGCAGGGCTTCGCCCTCGGCACCGAGGAAGCCCTGGATGGTGGCGTGGGCCTTGTCCGACAGGCGGCCATTGTCGAGCAGTTCCTGGACCGCTTCGGCCACCGGGCGATAGTGCTCGCTCTCGGCGCGGAAGGCGGCCAGGTCGTGGAAACGGTTCGGGTCGAGCAGGCGCAGACGGGCGAAGTGGCTGTCCTGGCCGAGCTGTTCCGGGGTGGCGGTGAGCAGCAGGACGCCGGGGATGACTTCGGCGAGTTGCTCGACCAGCGCGTATTCAGGGCTGACCTGGTCTTCGTGCCAGACCAGGTGATGCGCCTCGTCGACCACCAGCAGGTCCCAGCCGGCGGCGAACAGTGCGTCCTGGGCCTTCTCGTCCTCGGTCAGCCACTCCAGGGCGACCAGTGCCAGCTGCGCGTCTTCGAACGGGTTGCTGGCGTCGCTCTCGATGAAGCGATCGGCATCGAACAGGGCGACCTGCAGGTTGAAGCGGCGGCGCATCTCTACCAGCCACTGGTGCTGGAGGTTTTCCGGGACCAGGATCAGCACGCGGCTGGCGCGGCCGGAGAGCAGCTGGCGATGGATCACCAGGCCGGCCTCGATGGTCTTGCCCAGGCCCACTTCGTCGGCCAGGAGAACCCGTGGCGCGATGCGGTCGGCCACTTCACGGGCGATGTGCAACTGGTGCGCGATGGGTTGCGCACGCACGCCGCCCAGGCCCCACAGCGACGATTGCAGTTGGCGACTGGTGTGCTCCAGGGTGTTGTAGCGCAGGGAGAACCAGGACAGCGGGTCGATCTGCCCGGCGAACAGCCGGTCGCTGGCCAGACGGAACTGGATGAAGTTGGAGAGCTGGGTTTCCGGCAGGGTGCGCGGCTGGTTCTGCGCGTCGAGACCGTGATAGACCAGCAGCCCGCCGTCGATCGACTCGACTTCGCGGACGGTCAGTTTCCAGCCCTCGAAATGGGTGATCTGGTCACCCGGAGAGAAACGCACCCGGGTCAGCGGGGCGTTGCGCAGGGAGTACTGGCGGGTATCGCCAGTGGCCGGGTAGAGCACGGTCAACAAGCGGCCATCCTGTGCCAGAACGGTACCCAGACCCAGCTCGGCTTCGCTGTCGCTGATCCAGCGTTGTCCCGGTTGATACTGCTGCGCCATACTGCCTGACTCCCGCCATGAAAAAGCTGGCTATCTTAACGGATAGCGGCCTTTCAGACCAAAGTTTCCGGCCATCCGGCGGCCGAGCGGACATGTCGCCCCGTCCGTCGAGCGCTTCGGGCGTCGTGCAACATTGCCCGGGGAAGCCGGTCCAAGCCTCAAGCATAGAGACATCGAGCCGATAGAACGGGTGACAGGAGACCGATCGCCATGCTGCCACCGCTGATTCCACTGAGTGCCGCCCCCATCACCCAGCAAATGGATCCGGTCAAGCCGACCCCGGACATCAAGCCCGTGGTGCCCACCCAGCCGTCTTCCAGCGAAGGTGCCATCGACCTCAAGCACCGCGATCCGGAGCAGGCCGCCGTGCTGCTGCGCGAGGAGCAGCGCCGCCGCCAGGGCCAGCACGGCGGGCAGCAGGCCGCCGAGGAGCAGGGCGACGACCCCTACCTGCCGCTGCCGGGCGATGACCTCAATGCCGACCAGACCGTGCCGGTCGCCCCGCTGATGGGAGGCGAGAACCGCCAGGGTCTGCTGGTGGATATCGAAGTCTGATGCAGGACTTTGCAGCACCGGCGCGAGCCTTCATGATGAGCGCTCCGCTGTCCGCCTTCCGAGCCCGACCATGAGCCAAGACGACAACCTGATCGATTTCGGCGCCGAGCGCGCCCGCCGCATCCATGACCTCAATGACAAGCGTCTGAACGAAGTGCGCAAGGCCTTCGAGCAGGCCATGCCGATCGGCTCCGCGAAAAAGTCGAAGAAAAAGCCCAAGGGCAAACCCGGCAAGCGCTGAAAATCTTGATGCAGGTCAAGCCTGCACCCGCCTCCGGCGCCCGCTCAGGGCGCTATTGACCTCGGTCAATTTTCCCTCCCGGCACATTCGCTACTGTTCATCCATCGGACAGGCACAGGCAAATGGAGGCCGACATGTTCTTCGATAATGTGGTTGTCGCTGGCGTCGTCACGGTCGGATTGATGTTTGTTTTCTTCGCCGGTTTCGGAATTTTCATCTGGAAGGACTCGCAAAAGCGCAAAGACCGCTGATCCTTCCCGATACAACGAGCACGCAAGGCATTTAGGGCGACTTCGGTCGCCCCTTTTTTTGCCTGGATTTTCTCCACCCCCGCCAACTGGCGCTCCAGCCGCATCGAAAAAAGAAACTGGACTAAAGATAGTTAGCTAGCTAATAATTTGGCTGTCTTGCTTTTCCACGCGCTGTCTATCGTTAACTCCATCACCTCCAGGTTCACTTTCGTGCCCATCACCCTGCACGCGCTGTTCGCGCCCGATAAAGCCGCTTTGCAGTTCGCCATCAAGACCTTGCTTGGTGGCGGGCTGGCCTTGTGGCTGGCGCTGCGCTGGGGCCTGGAGCAGCCGGCCTGGGCCTTGATGACCGCCTTTATCGTCGCTCAGCCGCTGTCCGGCATGGTCTTGCAGAAGGGCCTGGCACGCTTGCTCGGGACCCTGGTCGGGACACTGATGTCGGTGCTGTTCATTGCCGTGTTCGCCCAGACGCCCTGGCTGTTCCTGATCTGCCTGGCGCTATGGCTGGGCCTGTGTACCGCCTGCTCGACCCTGTTGCGCAGCGCCTGGGCCTATGCCTTCGTGCTGGCCGGCTACACGGTGGCGATCATTGCCCTGCCGGCGATCAGTCATCCGCTCCAGGTATTCGACCAGGCGGTGGCGCGCTGCACCGAGATCAGTCTCGGGATTGTCTGCGCCACCCTGAGCAGTGCGTTGCTCTGGCCGTTGCGGGTCGAGCGGCAACTGGCGGTGCAGGCCCGCCAGGCCTGGCTCAGTGGCTTGCTGGCGGCCAGCGCGACCCTGGGTGGCGATGAAGAGGGGCGCAAGAGCCTGGTGGAGATCCTCGGCCGTATCGTTGCCGTCGACGCCCAGCGCGAACACGCCTGGTTCGAAGGCCGCCTGGGGCGTGAGCGGGCCCGGGCCATTCGTGGCTTGAGCCAGAAATTGCTGGTGCTGCTGCGCATCGCCCGTTCGGTACGGCGCCAGTGGCGGCAACTGGACGACCGCGAAGCGGCGCACCTGCAACCCTGGCTGGATGAGCTGCGCGCCGCTCTGGCCGATCCCGACAGCGAGCGCTTGCAAGCGCTGCGCGAGCGCACCTGGCAAGCCGCACTCGATCTGCGCGACAGCGCCGCCGAGCACTATTGCCTGGCGCGCATGACACTGCTGCTGGACAACGCCGCTGCTGCGACCCGCGCCTTGCATGCGGTGGAGGAGGGCAAGGCGCCGGCGGACCTGCCCGACAGCCTGGCCGTGCACCGCGATATTCCCCTGGGCCTGCTGTTCGGCTCGCGCAGTGCCCTGGCATTTCTTGCCATGGCGGTGTTCTGGCTGGCCACCGCCTGGGCGGCGGCACCGGGCGGGCTGGTGCTGACCTGCGTGGTCTGCAGCCTGTTCGCCAGTCGCGAAAATGGCGCGCAGATCGGCATGAGTTTCCTGCGCGGGATTCTCCTGGCGCTGCCGGTGGCCTTCCTTGTCGGGCAGATCCTGCTGCCGCAGTGGAGCAGCTTTGCCCTGTTGTGCCTGGGCATGGGCGTGCCGCTGTTCTTCGGCGCCCTGGGTATGGCCAACCCTCGGATCGGCGCCACTGCTACTTCCTATTGCCTGCACTTCATCGTGCTGGTGGCGCCGTTGAACAACATGGTGTTCAGCGTCGAAAGCTTTCTCAACAATGCCCAGGCCATGCTCATGGGCGTGGCGGCGGCGGTGCTGGCCTTCAAGTTGCTGGTCCTGCGCAATCCGGCCTGGCATGGCCGCCGCTTGCGCGCCGCGACCCAGAACGATCTGGTACGCCTGACCCGGCGTGATCTGCGTGGCGCGGAAACCTGGTTCGGCGGGCGCATGGCCGACCGCCTGCTGCAACTGGCGCGGCATTACACGGCGCTGCCGGAACACGAGCGCGGGCGCTGGGACGATGGCCTGCACGGCCTGGACATGGGCGACGAGCTGCTGCACCTGCGCATGTGCCTGGCGATTGCCCAGGCGCCGGTCGAACCTGCCGAGCGCGAGTACCTGCAGCAGTTGCAGGACGTGCTGGCTCGCGGCCCGGGGCCGGGCCGCGAGCAGCGCCTGGACGCCGCCAGCGAAACCTTTATCGCCGCCCTGCAGCAACAACCGGCCAGCGATGCGCTGCGCCTGGCGGTAGGCGCGGTTCTGCAACTGCAAAAGAGCTGGGGCCGCTGGTGCCGCCGCCTGGAGGATCTGCATGGGCTTGCGTGAGTGGGCACTGGGCGGAGTGCTGCTCAGTCCGTTCCTGATCTATGTGTTGCTGGCGCTGTTGCTGACCGGGCTGCTGCGCCTGGTCTTGCGCCTGACCCCGCTGGGCCGCTGGATCTGGCATGAGGCGCTGTTCGACTGCGCCCTGTTCGTCTGTGTGCTGACTTTGGTCACGCTGTACCTTTGAGGAGTTCGTTCATGCGTACCACCGTGCGTATCGCCCTGACCCTGTGCCTGGTGGCCGTGGCCATCTTCGCCGGCACCCGCCTGTGGCAGTACTACATGCTCACCCCCTGGACCCGCGACGCGAAGATCCGCGCCGATGTAGTGATCGTCGCCCCGGATGTGTCCGGCTGGGTGCGTGAGTTGAAGGTCAAGGACAACCAGGCGGTGAAGGCCGGGGAGCCGTTGATGGCGATCGACAGCGACCGCTTCGAGGCCGCCGTGGACAAGGCCAATGCCGTTGCCGAAACCCGCCAGCAGCAGTTGCGCCTGCGCGAGCACGAAGCCGCCCGCCGCGCCGCCCTCGGGCCTCAGGCGATCAGTGCCGAACTGCGGGAAAACGCCCAGATTGGCGCCGCCGTGGCCCGTGGCGAATTGCGCCAGGCCCAGGCCGATGCACGGCTGGCGGCGCTCAACCTGGCGCGCAGCAAGGTTGTGGCGCCACGGGACGGGCATGTCACCAACCTGCGGCTGGCCGAGGGCAACTATGTGAATGCCGGGCAACCGGTGATGGCCCTGGTGGACGATTCGACCTTCTATGTCCAGGCCTATTTCGAAGAGACCAAGCTGCCGCGGATCAAGGTCGGCGCGCCGGTGAAGATCTGGTTGATGAGTGCCGGCGAACCGATGAAAGGTCATGTGCAGAGCATCAGCCGCGGGATCACCGACCGTAACGCCAACCCCGACAGCCAGTTGCTTGCCGAAGTCGAGCCGACCTTCAACTGGGTGCGCCTGGCCCAGCGCATCCCGGTGCGTATCAGCCTCGACCAGGTGCCGCAAGGGGTCAACCTGAGCGCCGGCATGACCGCCAGCGTGCAGGTCGAGGAGGGCGCCGATTAAGGCTGCTGCCGGGTCGCGGCGAGGACGATCTCGCGGATGCACACGTATTGCGGCTGCTGGTAGGCGTAGGCGATTGCCGCTGCCACGTCGTCAGCCTTGAGCACCTGGCCACCCATATCGTCGCGCTTCCAGGCTTCATAACCCTGCTTGATGTCGTTGTCGGTGGTGTGGCCGAGCAGTTCGGTCTCCACTGCGCCGGGGGCGATGGTGACGACCCGGACGTTATGCGGCGACAGCTCTTCGCGCAGGTTTTCCGAAATCCCGTGCACGGCGAACTTGGTGCCGACATAGGCGACGTGGTTGGGGAAGGTCTTGCGCCCGGCCACCGAGCTGACATTGATCAGGGTGCCGTGCTGGCGCTCGATCATGCCGCCCACCAGCAGGTGGATGCCGTTGAGCAGGCCCTTCACGTTGATGTCCAGCATGCGCTCCCATTGCTCCGGATCCTGTTCCTGGATATGGCCCAGGAGCATGACGCCGGCGTTGTTGATCAGCGCATCGGCGGGACCGAACTGTGCCTCTGCATCCTTGACCGCCTCGGCAAAAGACTGGCGGTCGCGGATATCCACGGCGCGGCACAGGGTGTTCGGCAATTGCAGGGCCTGCATCCGTTCCAGACGGCGGGCCAGCAACAGGAGGGGGTGACCGGCGGCCGAGAACAGACGGGCGCAGGCTTCGCCGATACCGGAACTGGCACCGGTGATGATGATCAGGGGCTTGCTCATGATGACCTCCAAGGCATAATCGATTTGAATGGCTCAATTCTATTGAGCCCGAAAAGTCTTGAGAAACGGCTTATTCCGCTAGCTGGAATCGGAAAAAACTATGGATATACGACACCTGAAGGCGTTCATCGCGGTCTTCGAAGAACGCAATATCACCCTCGCTGCACAGCGCCTGCATGTGGCCCAGCCCTCGCTATCGGTGACCATCCGCCAACTGGAAGAAGAGCTCGGCGTCGAACTCTTTCTGCGCCAGGCCCGGGGCGTCGAAGTCAGCGAGCAGGCGCGGGTGCTGTATCCACAGGCCCAACGGATGGTAGCCGAGGCCGAGGCGCTGAGCCGGCAGTTCGTCGAGGGGCGGCAGCAGGTGGCATTGCAATTGGGCATCGAAGTGGATATCGCCGCGAGTCAGGTGGAGTCCTTTATCCGTATGGCCAGTGCGGCGTTGCCGCAGCTGCAACTGAGCTTGCTCGAAGGTTGTGCCGGTGATGCGCGACTCGGGGTCGAGACGCTGTGCTGCGAAGACGAGCTGTTCCTGGCGTTGTGGGAGGAGCCCTTCGTCCTGGCCTTGCCGGCGGTGGGGAGCGTACAGCGCTGGATTACCTGTCCGCAGGATGCGTCGCACCAGCGGTTGCTCGGTTTCTATGGCGAGGCCGGACAGGATCCGGCCGGGCAGGCGGCGACCCTGCAACAGGCGGTCTATATGGTGGCGGCTGGCCTGGGGCAGGCGTTGTTGCCGCAATCGCTGGTGGAGCGACATCCCGGCGTGCAGTGGCGACCTGCCCAGGGGGCGGCGCTGAAGCGCCGGGTCGGCTTGTGCTACGCCGCCCAGGCCCTGCAACTGCCGGCGCTTGCGCAGTTGCAGGTGGCGTTGGGCGAGCCGGCTCAGGCTTAGAGGAACATACCGCCGGACACTTCCAGGCGCTGACCGGTGACCCAGCCGGCACCGTCGCTGGCCAGGACCGCAATGGCAGCGCCGATATCGTCCGGCAGGCCGACCCGGCCCAGCGCGGTATTGCTGGCGATCCCTGCATTCATTTCATGGTTGTCGCGTACCACGCCGCCGCCGAAGTCGGTTTCGATGGCGCCCGGGGCGAGGATGTTCACGCGGATTCCACGCTGGCCCAGCTCCTTGGCCTGGTAGCGGGTCAGTACTTCCATGGCGCCCTTCATCGCCGCATAGGCGGCAAAGCCGGGCAGGGCGAAGCGGGTCAGTCCGGTGGAGATATTGATGATCCGGCCTTGATCGGCGATCAGCGGCAGTAGGCGTTGGGTCAGGAAGAACGGCCCCTTGAGCTGGATATTCAGCAACTGGTCGAACTGTGCCTCGCTGGTTTCGGCAAAGGGCACGTTGATGCCGATCCCGGCGTTGTTCACCAGTACATCCAGTTGCTCGCGGCCGAAGTCGCGCTTCAGGGTGTCTTTCAAGGCGTCGGCAAAGGCCTCGAAGCTGGCGCTGTTGCCGACATCCAGTTGCAGCATGGCGGCCCGGGCGCCGGAGCGTTGCAGGGTGCCGGCCAGGGTCTGGGCCTCGCCGGCCTTGCTGTGATAGGTGCCGATGATGTCGAAGCCCTGGGCGGCCAGGTGCTCCGCGGCGTTCTTGCCCAGGCCACGGCTGGCGCCGGTGATAAGTGCGATCTTGCGGGACATGTGCGCTACCTCTGCGGTGGATGGTGATGACGTGGAGCGAAGTCTATTGGTCGCTTGATTGCTGATAAATCAGTGGCTTTCGGAAATACTGTTCGCTTATTCCGAACAAATGGCTTCCCGACATGCTCAAGCCGGAACTGCTGCGAACCTTCATCCGGGTCAACGAACTGGCCAGCTTCACTCTGGCCGCCGAGCAACTGGGGTTGCCGCGTTCGACCGTGTCGGAGCACATCCGTACTCTTGAGGGTCAATTGGGCGCGCGGCTGTTCAACCGCTCGACGCGGCGGGTACAGGCGACCCAGGACGGCCTGCAACTGTACGAGCGTAGTAAAGAGCTGCTGTCGCGCCTGGAGGAAATCGAGGGACTGTTCCGCGCCGATCCCGCCGACCTGAGCGGCTGTCTGCGGGTCGATCTGCCGACACGCATGGCGCGGCGCATCATCCTGCCGCGCCTGCCGGAGTTCCTGGCCCGGCATCCCGGGCTGGTACTGGAGGTAAGTTGTACCGATCGTCAGGTCGACCTGTTGCGCGAAGGCTTCGACTGCGTGCTGCGCATCGGCGGGCTCGGCGACCTGGATGTGGTGGCACGGCCGCTGGGGCGGTTGGCGGTGGTCAACTGCGCCAGTCCGGCCTATCTCCAGCGCTATGGCACGCCGACTTCATTGGCTGATCTGCAAGACCATCAACTGGTCCATTACGTGCAGAACCTGGGTACGCGCAGCGCCGGTTTCGAGTATCTGGACGGTGAGGAGACACGCTTCGTGGCAATGTCCGGCGCGATCACCGCGAACAATACCGATGCCTACGAGAGCGCCGGGTTGGCCGGACTCGGCATCATCCAGGCCCCGTTGATCGGCGTGCGTGACTATCTCAAGGCTGGTCGTCTGCAAGCATTCCTGCCCGAGCATGTGCCGGAGGCAATGCCGATATCGCTGCTGTATGCCCGCCAGCGTTATCTGCCACCACGGGTGCGGCTGTTCATGGACTGGCTGGCCGGCCTGTTGGCAGAGCAGCTTGATCCAGTGGCAGGTGCAGGCTGAACAGGGTTCCGGCGGTGGCGGAGGATTGCACGTCCATGTAGCCGCCATGGGCCAGGGCAATCTGCTTGGCGATGTACAGACCGAGGCCGAGTCCGACTTGCGGTGCATCCGAGGCCGGGTGGGAGAAGGGTTCGAACATCTGCGCCATGATCGCCGGGGCGATGGGGGCACCGGTGTTGTGTACGGCGAGGATGAACTGGTCGTCGGCGATCTTCGCCGAAATGCGGATGAGCCCTTGTTCGTCGCCATGTTGCAGGGCGTTGGCGATCAGGTTGGACAGCACCTGGCAGACCCGTTCACGGTCGCAGCTCAGGGTGGAAAGGTCGCCAATATCCAGTTCGATCCGGCGCGAAGGATGGACCCGCTGCAATTCCCCGGCGACATGGCGCAGGGCCTGATCGAGGTCGGGGCAGGGCTGGATGTTCAGAGGAATGCCATCGCCGAGACGGCCGCGGGCAAAGTCCAGCACGTCGCGCACCAGTTGGGTGGCGCGGTGGCCGGAGGTGAGGATGTGCTCGGCGATGGTCCGTGAGCGTTCGTCGGTCAGGCGCTTGCTCAGCAGTTCGGCGCCGGCGGTGATGGCGAACAGCGGGTTGCGCAGGTCGTGTCCGAGCACGGCGATGAATTTTTCCCGCAGGCCGGCGATCTGCCGTTCCTTTTCCAGGGCAATCTCGGTGCGCTGGGCGCTTTCCTCGCTTTCGATCTGGATCGACAGCAGACGGGCGAAGGCTTCCATCATGGGTTGGATGGCGCTGCCCTTGAGGGCGCGGGGCAGGGGATCGAGGGCGCAGATGGTGCCGAAGAAGCTGCCGTCGCTGCGAAACACCGGCACGGCGATGTAGCTTTCGAAACCGTACAGGCGTGGGGTGGGGTGATCGCGGTAGGCCTCGTCCTGGCTGGCATGGTCGATCACGATGGTGTGCTGCGCTGCGCGGATCTCGTTGCACAGCGTGGTGGCGGCATCCAGTTCGCCACCGACCGCGACTCCGAAGCCGAAGGTGTCGAGTACTGCCAGGGCGGTCCAGCGCGCTTCGGTCACCCGCGCTACTGCGGCGAAGCGCAGGCCGGTGGTTTCGCTGATGACTTGCAGAATCGCCGGAATCACGTTGATCCGGCCGATGGTAGCGCTGTCTGAAAGTGCGGCTTTGCTCATCTGAAAAACGGGTACCGAAACGCCGAGATGGGTTCCCAGTGTAGCGAGCCTGGGTGGCTTGGCAGAAATTTCCGCACCAGCGGTAGGCAATTTCCAGTAATCTTTCGGAATTCGAGCGTTCACCTCAGAAGAGCGCCCACTCTCTTGCGTGCCAATCCCTTTTGACCAGCATCCACCTGGATGTTTTCAGCGAGGTTTGACATGCACATCACTTCCCAGGACATCTGCGCCGCCGCCGACCAGCTCAAGGGCTTCGTCGGTTTCCATCGCAAGCTCGGCAAACACATCGTGCGTTTCAGCGAAGACTCGTTCGGCATGGACGTGGCCGACGACAGCATCACCCCCAGCAGCGAATTCGTCTGGCAGAACGGCGAGGGCGAGGTCATGACCTTGAGCCGCGAGCTGATCGATGTGTTGCTGGAACAGAACGTCGACGACCGACTGAACGTCAGCGAGCCGTTGCGGGTGTATCAGCGGCGGCGTGATCTGCCGGAAATCAAGGCGCAACGGCGGCGCCTGGCCTGAGTCTCAACCGGCCTGGCCGTCCTGGCTGCGGTGGGCGCGCAGCAGGGCTTCGAAATCATCGCGTTCCAATGGCCGGCTCAGGTAGAAGCCCTGGACTTCATGGCACTGCTCCATGCCCAGGGCACGCAGTTGCTGCTCGGTCTCGACCCCTTCGGCAGTGACCGTCAGGCCCATGGCCTTGCCCAGGTTGATGATCGCCTGGACCACGGCGCGGTCATTGCTGTCGCTGCTGAGGCCGGCGACGAAGCGCTTGTCGATCTTGATGCTGTCGAACGGATAGGTGCGCAGGTAGCCGAGGGACGAGTAGCCGGTGCCGAAGTCATCCATGTTCAGGCGCACGCCGAGCTCCTTGAGGGCATTCATGGTGCCCAGTGCGCCCTCTATATCGTTGAGCATGACGTTCTCGGTGATTTCCAGTTCCAGGCGCTGCGCCGGGAAGCCGGTTTCCACGAGGATCTGCCGGACATCGGCGACCACGTCGCTGCGGGAGAACTGTGCGGGCGACAGGTTGACCGAGACCAGCAGGGGGGCAGGCCAGTCGCGGGCAATTTCGCAGGCGTTGCGCAGGACCCAGAGGCCCAGGGGGACGATCAGGTCGGTCTGCTCCGCCAGGGGGATGAAGGTGTCCGGGCCCAGCAGGCCTTCGACCGGATGCTGCCAGCGCACCAGGGTTTCGACCGAGACGATCTCCAGGCTTTGCAGGCGATAGCGCGGCTGGAAATGCAGGACGAACTCCTGCTGCTTCACGGCCCGGCGCAAATCGTTCTCCAATTGGCGGCGGTACTGGATCTGCTGGTTCATTTCCACCGAGAAGTAGCGCCAGGTGTTCTTGCCCTCGGCCTTGGCTTGATAGAGAGCGATATCGGCGCAGCGGATCAGTTCGCCGGCATCGTAGCCCTGCAGGCGGGTCTGGGCGATTCCGAGGCTGGCACCGACATGCAGGCTGTGATCTTCGTACGGAATTGGCTGATGCAGGCTGTCGATGAGTCGCGCACAGAAACGGTCGATTTCCTTGCGGTTGTCCATGTTGGCGATGACCAGGACGAACTCGTCGCCGCCGAGGCGGGCGACCAGATCACCGTCGCGGGTGGTTTCGCGCAGGCGGGCGGCGATTTCCAGCAGGACTGCGTCGCCAGCGGCATGGCCGAGGGAGTCGTTGATCGGCTTGAAACTGTCGAGGTCGAGCAGGATCAGGGTCAGGGGCGCGGCCTGCTCGCCCTTGAGCAAGGCCTGTTCGAGAAACCGCGACAGTTTGTTGCGGTTGGCCAGGCCGGTCAGGGCGTCGTGCATCGACAGGTGCTGGATATGGGCATGGGCGGCGACTTCGTCGGTGATATCGCTGGCGGTGCCGCGAAAACCGATGCGTTGGCCCTTGGCATGGATGGGGCGTGCCGACAGCCGGCAGAAACGCAACAGGTTGTGCTGGTCGTGGTAGGCGCAGCGCAGGTGGGCGGCCTGTTGGCCGCTGCTTTCATCGAGGTCGTCGAGCCAGGCGCCGAGGGGAGTGGTGTCGCATGCGAGCAGCAGATTCAGTGGTTGGCCGAGCCAGTCATGTGTCTTGTAGCCGGTGACATCGACGAAACGTTGCGACAGATAGGTCAGGCGGTGTTGTCGGTCGGTTTCCCAGATCCAGTCGGAGGCAGCTTCCGCTACTGCGCGAAAACGCTGCTCACTTGCCTCCAGGGCCTGGTTGCTGGCTTGCAGGTCGATGAGGTTGTCGTCTATTTCTTGCGAAGTGCGCAGGGCGTAGCGGAAGAACCAGACCATCAGCAGTGCCAGCAGCAGCATGGCGCCAAGCAAGGGCGGGAGTACGCCCCAGAGCAGTTGGTCGCCGGGGCGTGGAGCGGTCCATTGCAGGTTGTAGCCGAGCGTGTCGAGTGGCAATTGCACGTTGCCGCCGTTGGCCTTGGTGATGTGCAGGCCCTCAAGGCCGGCGTCGTCGGCCAGTTTGTCCAGCTTGGGCTGAGTCAACTGGTCGATGAACAGCATCACCGAGGTGGTTTGCGGGTCGATGCCCAGTACTTCGTCATCCGGCCTGATTGCTGCAGCCGTGAGCACCGCTGGCCAGCCGTTGAACAAGACGTAGCGACTCGATTGTCCGCGTTGGGGGGCAAGGGCGCGTGCTTGCTCGAGAATGGGTTGTATCGGGGCATCGATGTAGCTGGAGATCGGCGCTTCGCTGGGCTGGCCCTTGAACAGTGCGTATTTGGTGCGCCGGTCGTCGACGACGAAGACGCCTTCATAACCGCTGGCGGTGTATAGCGATTCGCCGACGTTCTTTTCTATATAGGCCCACTGCTTGTCGACCTCGCCGTGCAGATGCTGGTAGGCCGCATTCCATACCGCATAGCTGGAAAGGAACTGACGCGAGGCTTCGAGTCGCTGTTGCAGGGCCTTGTCGGCATAGAAGATGCTTTTCTGGCTGGCGTTCTCGTTCAGTTGTCCGGCGATATTGAACAGTGCGCCGAGCGCGATCATGCAGGCCAACGTAAACAGCAGGGCAATCCCCGTGATCAGCTTGCGAGCATGCAAGCGAGGGCGCGAGCTGGCGGTGCTGTCCATGAGCGTGCCGGTCCTGTTGGAATGCGCACCGCGAGCCTGCCCCGCGGGCGAACTTCACTCAGGATAGGCGACTCTCGCGGTTGCGCTGTCGCTGTCGGCGAAATTGACCTGGTCGCGGCCGTTGTTCTTGGCGCTGTAGAGGGCGCGGTCGGCCTCGTTGAGCCAGGCAACCGGGTCGTCGAAGTCACTGCGGCACAGGGCCAGGCCGATGCTTAGGCTGATGCGCAATTCCGGCAGTGATGTGTCGCGGTAGGCGGCGACCCGTTCGCGCAGGCGCTCCATGATTCGCCCGGCCTGGGCAAGGCTGGTGTCCGGGAGGATCACGCAGAACTCGTCGCCACCGTAGCGGCCGGCCAGGTCGTCTTCGCGCAGATTGATCTTCAGTTCCTTGCTCAGGTGGCGCAGTACGGCGTCGCCAACCACGTGACCGTAGGTATCGTTGATGCGCTTGAAGTGATCGACATCGATGATCGCGATCACCGCACTGCGACGTTGTTGCTGGCAGGTCTGGAACTTGAGTTGCAGCAGGTCCTTCCAGGAACCGTGGTTGAGTAGGCCGGTCAGGCTGTCGGTACGGCTCAGGGCACTGAGGCTGCGCTTGTGTTCGGAGAGCTGGATGGCCAGGCGATAGCAGACCCAGCCCAGAGCCAGGGGGTAAAGGGTCAGCATGGGCAGGCAGGCGTAGACCTGCTGGGTGGTGCTGACCAACTGCAAGCCCGGGCCGAATACCGCCATGCCGAGCAGGATGCCGCTGATCTGGGCAAGCAAGCCACGCAGGAACAGGCGCTGGCCGCCAGCGGTGACGTTGTTCATGGTCATCATCGACAGGATGGTGATGCTCGGCAGCGGGTTGAACTGCATGGCGGCGGCCCAGAAACCGCCGGTGATGGAATCGATCAGCAGGCTGCGTTGCTCGGTCTGGTAGGGCGAGCGGGAACGGAGTCCGATGAGATAGGCGACGTGGGGCCAAGCCAGGCCGTTGAAGAACATGACGATCCACACCCAGGTGGGTGGATCGAGAGGCAGCATGCCCGCGTAAACGCCAAGCAAGCCGATGCCCATGCCAATGGTGCGTGGCGCATGGATCCTCCTGACGAATGAAAGTCCCTTGCCTCGTTTGTTATCCATCATGGTGTTCGTTTTTCCAGGGGCGCCGTTTATCGCATAAAACGGTGAGTATTGTTGAGCAATCGCACAGTTCTCAAGAATGACCTTGCGAGCCATTTGATGGGTGATCCGGACGCTTGCTTATAAAGAAGGGTTTTTCATGCAGAGAAGGTGCCGGGAACGAAAGTGGCAAGCTTTTGAAAATTTTCGAAATATTCGCTTGACGGGTGTTTTTGGTTCTGTAGAATGCGCCCCCACACAGCGAGCAAACGCTGATGTAGCTGAAGCAAGTGTTTGAAGTTGAACGAGAAATTCTGAAAGACTTCAAAATAAACGCTTGAC
>NZ_JBMDIJ010000170.1:0-3105 GCF_057808595.1 Pseudomonas sp. FG98
CAAGATCGATGTCGAGGCTGATGGCCTCATCGTCGGCAACGCCGACTCCCACAGGATTCCGGGCCAGTCGCATGATCCAGCTCCGACACAGGAACCTGTGGGAGGCGGCCGGGTGTTTTCCGGGAAGCGGATCAGTCCACTCCAGCACATGCAGCAACGCCATTCACCCGTTGCCGATAGATAACTAACACTGCCCCACCCCGACAAGAACCTACCTTCTGCGGCCCATCCGCCCACGAAGGTAGCTCCCCATGCGGCAATCCCCGATCAACGCGCAAGGCAGGCACTTTGCCCGCGAACACCTGAGCCATTTCCCCCGCCCCGACCAGGCCGCCAACGACGCGCTACGGCGCTGGAGCGCGTCCCGCGGGCTCGACCTCGACCCGGAACAGGTCGACGTGGTGACCCTGCATTACCAATGGTCGGCGAAACGCGGCTGGCAAGGCGTGGTGGTGCAGAAGCTCAGCCTCACCGAGGCCATGCTGAGCAACTGGCAGGGCGAGTCGGCCAACGACTGGCTGGACAAGCTGATCCAGCACCCCTGGGGCGGGGATCTGCCGGGCCCCATCACCCTGGTCGACAGCCTGCAGGCCCCCGCCTGGAATCAGTCAGGCAGCAGCTTCGCCGTGTACAACGGCCTGTTCCGCCGCAGCGAGCCGCAGCAATATGGCCCGCAAACGCGCATCGACGTACCGATCGAAACCCTGCAGGCCTTTATCTGGGACCTGGATTTCCACACCCACTACAAGGCCCGGCTGGAACAGTATTGGCAAGCCGTGCGAAGCGGCCATCGCCTGCTGGCGAAGACCGCGTTCATCGCCGCCTGCAACCAGCAGGTCCTCGAAGGCTCGATCGACGAGCCAAGTCGCCGCCTGGCCTGGCAGGCGGCCGAGCTGCTACCACGTAGCCCCGGTTTTCGTGCCCGACCGCTGAATATCTACGGCTATGCAGCTACCGACCTGATCCAGCTCCAGGACGAGCAGGCGCCAGGGGTGCTGCTCTACATCCCCGGCAACGCCTCGCCGCTGCACGGTTTCGCCGATGAAGCAGCGCTGCAGCAGTGGATTGCCCGGCAGTGCCGGAGCGCCGAGACCCGCGAGGCACTGGCCCGCCATTTCGCCCTCGCCGACCTGCCCGACGGTCTCGACTTCAGTGGCCTGCGCACGGCCCTCGAAGGCCTCGCAGCCTACCCCGCCATCCATCACCTGGCGCCGGATCGTCCGGGCTTCACCAGCGAAGGACGCTGGAACCCGGCGGACTATGTCAACTATCGCGCAGAGCGCTACAGCCGGGTGCTGCAAGAGGATCTGTTCGCCGAGCTGACCGAACGCCAGCGCCTGCGCACCCTGAGCGACGCCGACACGCTGATCACCACCCGCGGCGATGTGCGCAAGGCGCGCTGGCGCGAGTACCTGATCTGCACCACCAACCTGCTCGGCCCGCTGGTCCTGGTGGTGCCGGAGCTGGGCCTGCTGTATGCCGCCACCAGCCTGGCCCAGTTCGGCCTGGCCCTGGACCAGGCGATCTACGGCAAGACCATCGCCGAGCAGGTCGACAATGTCGAAATTGCCACCTACGGCCTGTTCAACGCGCAACCCCTGTTGCTCGAGGGCGCACGCAAGGCCGGCGCGCTGTTCCGTGCCCACGCGCCGGAGTTCGTGGTTCCGGGGTATTTCAACGGTCGCCTGGGCTACCGCCTCAGCCCGCTGGTGCCGCCACGGCTGGCGGAGGATCCGGTCTTCGACTATTTCCATATTCCTGAAGACATCGCCCCGCTCAACGGTGGCGATGCCGCCACCGCCGGCGCGATCATCCGCACGCCGCGCTACGACGGGCGCCCGGACATGCTGCGGGCCAGCGTCAACGGCTATCTCACCGACGTGGTCTACGACCTGGAGAACGACGCCTTCTACTGCGCCTCGGACCTCAACGAGATCGACCCACCCGCCTACATCCCCCAGGCCGGCCGGCGCGGCCTGGTGCCGGCACCGCCAGACCGCGAGATCGACCATGGCACCCGCACTGCCAGCCTGCGCGCGCTGGGTGTCGACTTGTCCTTGCCGGTGGAGATCCCCCGGCCACTGCCCGAAGACAGCCTGGGCAGGATTCCCAGCCATGCCATGAGCGTCTGGCTGGGCGACCGGACCCTCGGCGAGGAGTTGCTGGCCAATATCGCCAACAATGCCCAGCGCCTGCATGAAGCGGGCTTCAGCTACCGTTTCTATCTCTCACGGACCTGGCCCGAGGCGTTCGAACGCAACCTGCGCCTGCTCAGGGAACGAGCCCCGACCCTGGAGGTGCTGCCGCTGGAAGATCAGCCGGTCTACGAAGCGTTTACCCGCACTCCGGGGTTCAGCCAGTACCAGGCGGCGATCGACGGCAATGGCGGGCTGGCGCGCAACTTCTCTTCCGCCTCCGATGTGCTGCGTTACCACCTGCTGTTCCATGAGGGTGGCTTGTACATGGATGTGGACGACACGCTGCTGGCCGAGGGCCTGCGCACCATGACCATCGCTGGCGTGCGCCACGAGGAGTACGGCGAGTCGCTGCGCAGCCTGCCGCTGAAGACCACCAGCAACGGCCTGCTGCTGCATCCGCCGCTGTCCAACGAACTGCTCGGCATGAACACCCAGTTCAATGGCAGCATGATCGGCAGCCATCCCGGCAACCCGACACTGCTGGCGATCACCGAGGAATTGCGTCTGCGCTACGAGGCGATGCCGGACTTCTACAACCACCGCCCCGACCGCACCCTGGATCCGGCGGCCTTCCATCACTACAGCGCCACCCTCAACCGCCTCACCGGGCCGGCCATGCTGACCGATGTGGTCATGCGTGAGCTGCCTGTGCTGCGGGTACTAAGGGAGGTCAACAATTTCTATGTGGTGCCGAACTTCAATGCGGCGCCGTTCATCGATCTGGAGGCGTTCGAGACGGCGAAAAGGCACTACCTGCCACTGAACCGGATTGCCCGGATCGGCAGTAACAATTCCTGGGTGGATACCTGAGCCGAAGGGAGATTTGGAGAACAGGCTCAGGAGAGACGCGCCTCCTGTGGGAGCTGGCTTGCCAGCGAATGCGATGGTGGGTTCACTACAGCATTCG
>NZ_JBMDIJ010000171.1:0-2949 GCF_057808595.1 Pseudomonas sp. FG98
TCTTGTCGAAGTCAACACGAGCCGAACCGAAAACTTCGGAGCAGACGCGAGTCAGCGCTGCAGTCAACGTAGTTTTGCCATGGTCAACATGACCAATGGTGCCGACGTTAACGTGCGGCTTGTTACGTTCAAACTTTTCCTTAGCCATCGATACCATCCTCCAACAGAAGAATTAAGCTGCGACACCAACCATTAAAACAAAGGCAGATATTTTCATATCTGCCTTGTTAGATGGAGCTCTTGAGCGGATTTGAACCGCTGACCTCACCCTTACCAAGGGTGTGCTCTACCAACTGAGCTACAAGAGCGAAACGCATTTTGCAACAGAAGCAAACTTGGAGCGGGTAGCGGGAATCGAACCCGCATCATCAGCTTGGAAGGCTGAGGTTCTACCACTAAACTATACCCGCGAGCCTACTGCTCTCGCTAAAACTGGTGGAGGGGGAAGGATTCGAACCTTCGAAGTCGTAGACGTCAGATTTACAGTCTGATCCCTTTGGCCGCTCGGGAACCCCTCCTGAGCTGTGGGCGGCATTTTGTATCTTTGCCGTCCTACTGTCAAGCTTTTTCTCTTTAAAATCTTGAGCTTAGCTAGTTTGACAGTAACTTCGCAGTCTTGCCACTTAGTGGTTATCCCTGTGAAGCGGGCGCCATTCTATGCAAACTATTCGACCGTTGCAATACCCTCGCACTGCATTATTTTACTCTTTAAGTCATTGAAATCATGAGAAAGACCATCGACCAGGGTTTCGCCCAGCAAACGCCGGCTTTCCGGGCGGATCTGCAGCCACCAGCCAGCGTTATCCATCAGCTTTCCGACCACCTTCCTGGAAGAAATATCCAAGGTGATCAAGCGCTGGCGCAGCGACTCAAGCACTTCCGGCGTCGCAAGCCCCCCCAGATAAAGGCAGTTCTTTTCTGAACCGGCCTGCTGCACCTCGCTCAACAGCTGGATATCCTGCTGGCTCCCCTTGTATAGCGACAAAGACACCACTTCCTTGGCCTTCAACGGAGCTTCCTGCTGATGCCAGACGTAATAGAAGACATTCAGGACCAATAGCAGAAGAAACATCCAACGCATACGCACCTCAATCCAGCGGACAAGCGATGGCAAGCCCGACGAATACCAGATCGGGAACCACGCGAGCTGCTGGCACCACCCGATTGACCAGGGATGCATCGCCGCCAGTGATAAACAGCGTAAAATCCTCACCCCACAGCGCTTTCGCCTGCTCGACCTGGGCCAATACGAAACCTTGCAACATCAACGTACAACCCCGCTCAACCGCCTCGACAGTCGAACGTCCTGGCGCCAGGCTGATCACCGCCTGCTCAGCCGACGCATCATCGTAGCGAATCCGCCGTGTGTGCGTGCGCAACTGGTTCCGCATCAGAGGCATCCCAGGACAGATGAATCCGCCCAGGTGCTCGCCAGTCGCACTGACGAAATCAGAAGTCACCGCGGTACCCAGATCGATGACGACGCAGGCAGCCTTCACCAGATGATACCCCCCCAGCAAAGCCAGCCAACGATCAAGCCCGAGGCGCTGGAAGTCATCGTAGCCATTGCGCACACCTGCAAGCTCCTGCGCAGGCCCAGCCTTCATGACCTCCAGAGAGAACGCAGCAGCCAAGGCAAGCACCAATTCGTTGGTTTCATCCTCGGTACGAACACTGACCAGACGACAGAAACGGGGTAGGAGCCCTGTATCCTGTATTGCCAGAAGTAGCGACTTGTCCGAGTCGACAACCCCTCCAGCCATAAACGCGGCGCCGTTGCGCCGAATAATCCGCCACTTGATAAAGCTGTTGCCACAATCGAGCTCAAGAATCATCACGCAACCTCAAGCTGAGCTCTCCACCACTAAAGCTCTTCTCAATACCGTTCACATCAAGACGCAAGGCGCCCTGATGATCCACTCCCAATACCAGGCCATCGATACTACTGGAGCCTGCGATCAGCGAAACGGCCCGACCTTGCCATAGATGCGCCTGCTCCCATTCCTTCTGCAGGGCAGCAAAACCATGTTCGCGATGACGAGCCAGGTAAAGGCGCAGATTGTCACCGAGCGCTGCGGCAAGACGATTGCGATCAACTAACTGGCCAGTCTCCAGACACAGTGAGGTCCAAGCCTGATCGATGTCAGCCTCTTTCATGTTCACGTTGATGCCGATACCGAGAACAACATGACAAACATCGGCAGGATCCCCAACCAGTTCCAGGAGAATACCTGCCACCTTGCTCGTACCCACAAGCACGTCGTTTGGCCACTTCAGGCCTGCCGAAGCAATACCCATTGCCAGCAGTGCCTCTCTCACAGCGAGCCCAACGACAAGACTGAGCCCCTCCAACTGACGCATGCCACCATCCACACGCAGCACAAGGCTGTAATAGAGATTTTGAGCGAACGGACTCGACCAGGCGCGACCTCGGCGCCCACGCCCCGCACTCTGTCGCTCAGCCAACACCAGAAGCGGCGCGGCCTGCCCTTCCGCGATCAGACGCAAAGCCTCGGCATTGGTGGAATCGACTTCATCACGAACCACCACAGGCCAAGGCTCACTGACCGCCTGAGAAGCAATCTTTTCCGCATCGAGCAGCAGCAACGGCGCAGCCAACCTGTAGCCTCGACCACGTACTTTGTACACAGTCAGGCTCAGCTCCGACTCGAGGAGCTGCAATTGCTTCCAGACAGCACTGCGACTCACACCCAGTGCAGCCCCGAGGGCCTCACCCGAATGAAATCGACCATCCTTGAGGAGCGTTAACAACTTCAGCATGCCAATCTCGATACACAATGAGGCAGGCATGATAGCCATGCCCGGGAACCTTGCATAGAAAACAGATAGCCGCCGGCGTGCGATTTGAAGGGAAATGGAGTACTGCGAAAGAACAAAAACAAAACCCCTACCTGCATACGCAGATAGGGGTTTCGGAATTGAATCTTG
>NZ_JBMDIJ010000172.1:0-2949 GCF_057808595.1 Pseudomonas sp. FG98
GGTGAATTCACTATTGCTATCGCTGGCAAGCCAGCTCCCACAGGGGCCCAGGCCCTCAACGACTAAGGAAGATTCGGCACCGGCGCCGCCTTCCCGGCATCAGCCTCTTCCCGCCTGACCTTGTTGCGCCACAACCGATACGCCCGGATTCCCGCCCGCACCGACCCATACAGCAGATGGTTGTCCATCTCCCGCGCCAGCCCCGAACGCACCAGCATGCGCAGGAAGGCTCCGCGTGCCCGGGCGATACCCAGCTCGATGCCCTGGGCCTTGAGGGTGTCGCGCACCTCGCGCAACGCGGCGATACCGCTGACGTCGATGCTGCTCACCGCCTCGGCATCGAACAGCACCGCCTTCGGGCTGGCCTCGCGCTGCACTGCTTCGAGCAGGCGCATCTTGAAGTAGTCGGCGTTGAAGAACAGGATCGCGTCGTCGAACCGGTACACCACCAGCCCCGGCACGGTGCGCGCGTCCTTGTGCTGGCTGATGTCGACCTGGCCTTCGATCCCGGGCGCCCAGCCAAGCACCGCGTCGGAAGGCTGGTAGATGCTGTAGAGCAAACGCAGGATCGCCAGGGTCACGGCGATGATGATCCCCGGCAGCACGCCGACACCGAGCACGCCGATGGTGGTGAACACGCAGAGGAAGAATTCGAAGCGGCTCAGCGCCCAGATCTTGCGCAGCGACTGCACGTCGATCAGGCCCCAGCCGGCCATCAGCAGCACGGCACCAAGCGCCGCCTGGGGAATCCAGGCCATGGGCGCGGTGAAGAACATCAGGATCAAGGCGATCACCAAGGCGGCGACAATGCCCACCAGTTGGCTCTTGCCGCCGACCATGTCGTTGACTGCGGTACGCGAGTCGGCACCGCTGATGGCGAAGCCCTGGGACACCCCGGCAGCCAGGTTGGACACGCCGAGGGCGACGAATTCATGGTTGGCGTTGATCGCGTAGCCATGGCGCGCGGCGAAGCTGCGGGCGGTGAGCATGGCGCTGCAGAAGCTCACCGTGGCGATACCCAGGGCGTCACGCAGCAGGCTTTTCATTTCTTCCAGCGAGGTCTGCGGCCAGGCCAGTTCCGGCATGCCACCAGGCACGTGGCCGAGTACCGCGACGCCATGGTTATCGAGGCCGAACACCCCGGCGATCAGGGTGAACACCGCCACTGTGACCAGCGCCGCCGGCAGTTTCGGATAGCGCCGCGGCAACCAGATCAGCATGGCCAGGCCGGCCAGGCCGATGATCAGGGTCAGCCAGTGGATTTCGCCGAGCCGCTCGAAGAAGTTGATCATGGCCAGGATGAAGCCGCTGCCCTCGATCTTGAAGCCGACCACCTTGCCCAGTTGCCCGGCCAGCAGGCTCAGGCCGATACCGTTGAGGTAGCCGATCAGGATCGGTCGCGAGAAGAAGCTGGCGATAAAGCCGGCGCGGGCCACCCCGGCGGCGATCAGCATCAGGCCGACCAGCACGGTGACCACCACCGACAGTTGCAATAGGCGATCAGGGTCGCCCATGGCCAGCGGCGCAATGGCCCCGGCGACCATGGCGCAGGTGGCCGCGTCGGGGCCGACCATCAACTGCCGCGAACTGCCCACCAGCGCATACACGATCATCGGCAGGATGCACGCGTACAGACCCACCTGCGGCGGCAGGCCGGCAATCTGTGCGTAGGCGATGGCGATGGGAATCTGGATGGCAGCCACCGACAGGCCGGCCTGCACGTCCGGGCGGAACCACTCGCGACGGTAATGCAGCAGGTTGGCCAGGCCCGGGAGCCAGCGGGAAAGAAACATGTTCAGGTCCTTTTGATGTATCCGACAGACGCTAGCGCAAAAGGCCAGCATCGTACCCGCTGGAACATCGGGAGGCCAATCCCGTACAGATAACGTGGCTTATTCAGCCCACTCCAGGTCCCCGGTGAACAGCACGGTCAACCAGCGATCCGGCCCTTCGCCGCCGATGGCGTTGCCGATCTCGTCGCGCCAGGCGTCCCATTCGCCGATGGTGCGTGCCGGCATGTCGGCCGGGACGATGAAGAACAGCTCGATCTCCCGCGAGCGCCCGACCTTGGCCACGTAGGTGCGATAGCCGAGCATGCCGTGGCGTTCGACGAAGGTCTGGGCCACTTCATCGACGTGCTGCTTGAGGTCGACCGGGGTGACCAGGAACATGTCCGCCAGCGCCTGGCGGATCACCGACAGCGGCAGCGGGATGATCACCAGGCACACCAGGCCGAGCACCGCCGGGTCGATATAGGGCGAGATCCATTCCCACTGCGTCCCCTGTACAGCGATGCCGACGCAGAAGGCGATCAGCAGCGCTGCGGTGATGCTGGCGGACATTACCCAGCCTTTCACGTCCATGCGCACGAAGTCGGAGTTGATCCGGCGGTTGGCCCGGGCTTCGAGGATGGCGATGGTCAGGCAGGCGATCACCGTGAGTACCGCGTAGATCAGCGCCAGGCCGAACTCCAGGTCGCGGCCGCCTTCGAGCAGGCTGAGCACGGCGTTGATCAGCGCGTAGATGGCCACGCCGGTGAGGAGGATGCCGTTCAGCGCCAGGACCATCGGCTCCAGGTGCCAGAAACCCATGGTGAAGCGCTCGCGCAGCTTGCGTGACATATGGGCGCTGCGGGTGTGGGCGGTGATCAGCCGCACCACCACCAGCGACAACCCGCTCATGCTGGCGTCGACCATCGAGTAGACGCCGTCGAAGACGATCGAGAACGAGCCCGAGGCGACGCCGAAGCCGATACCGATCGCGGCGATGAACAGGGTGACGGCGATGGAAGTGCGTAGCACGCCTTGCTCGTCGGTTAGATCGAAAAACCTGGTTGCCACTACTGGCCTCCTAAATAGTTGGGGGCCGCTTTGCGGCCCACCGCGAACACCGCATAACTCATTGATTTAGCAGGACCTGTGGGAGCAGGCTTGCCATCGATGGCGTAGG
>NZ_JBMDIJ010000173.1:0-2900 GCF_057808595.1 Pseudomonas sp. FG98
GCCCACCCCCCCCCGGTCACCCGCACACCCACGCCCATCGAGATTTTCCCGTGAACGACTTCCTTCACTCTGTCGGCTTGCAGGCCTTGAGCCTGCAGGGCTTTGGCCCGTTGCTGGCGCAAGGCACCTGGATGACCCTGAAGCTGGCCCTGCTGTCCCTCGGCCTGAGCCTGCTGCTCGGCCTGCTCGGCGCCAGCGCCAAGCTCTCGCCCCTGCGCCTGCTGCGCATTCCCGCCACCCTCTACACCACCCTGATCCGCAGCGTGCCCGACCTGGTGCTGATCCTGCTGATCTTCTACACCTTCCAGATCTGGCTCAACGACTTCACCGAGTGGATGGGCTGGGGCTACTTCGAGATCGACCCCTTCACCGCCGGGGTACTGACCCTTGGCTTCATCTACGGCGCCTATTTCACCGAGAACTTCCGCGGCGCGATCCTCAGCGTCCCCGCCGGACAACTGGAAGCAGCCACCGCCTATGGCCTGAGCCGCGCCCAGCGCTTTCACCTGGTGCTGTTCCCGCAACTGATGCGCTTCGCCCTGCCGGGACTGGGCAACAACTGGCTGGTGCTGCTCAAGTCCACCGCACTGGTCTCGATCATCGGCCTCGCCGACCTGGTCAAGGCGGCGCAGAACGCCGGCAAGAGCACCAACAATGTCCTGTATTTCCTGATCATCGCCGGGCTGGTCTACCTGCTCATCACCACCCTGTCCAACCGCCTGTTCAAGCGTCTTGAGCGGCGCTTCAACACCGGCATCAAGGGGCTGGCATCATGATCGAACTGATCCAGGAATACGGCCTGGCCTACCTGTACAGCGACGGCGCCGGGCTTTCCGGGCTGGCCATGACCCTGTGGCTGTTCATCGTCACCATGGTCTGCGGCTTCTTCCTTTCCTTGCCGCTGGCCCTGGCGCGGATTTCGCGCAAGCTGTGGCTGCGCTGGCCGGTGGAGTTCTACACCTACCTGTTTCGCGGCACGCCGCTCTATATCCAGCTACTGATCTGCTACACCGGACTCTACGGCCTGGAAGTGGTGCGCGACCATGAAATGCTCGACCGCTTCTTCCGCAACGCGCTCAACTGCACCCTGCTGGCCTTCGTCCTCAACACCTGCGCCTACACCGTGGAGATCTTCGCCGGGGCCATTCGCAACATCCCCCACGGCGAGATCGAGGCGGCCCAGGCCTACGGCCTGCACGGCTGGAAACTCAACCTGTTCGTGGTCCTGCCGGCGGCGCTGCGGCGCTCACTGCCGGCCTACAGCAACGAACTGATCCTGATGCTGCATGCCACGTCCCTGGCGTTCACCGCGACCATCGCCGACATCCTGAAAGTGGCCCGCGACGCCAACGCCGCGACCTTCCTCACCTTCCAGGCCTTCGGCATCGCCGCGCTCCTGTACATGCTGCTGTCCTTCGCCCTGGTCGGGCTGTTCCGCCTGGCCGAACGACGCTGGATGCGTTTTCTCGTTCCTTCCCGAGGCTGACCCATGACCACTTCCGCACACGCCTTGTCGATGCAACCCACCCTCACCGCGCAGCCCCAGGTTGCCGCCAGCAGCGCCGCGATCAAGCTGACAGTGGAGGCGCTGCACAAGAGCTACGGCGATCACCAGGTTCTCAAAGGCGTCTCGCTGCAGGCGCGCAAGGGCGACGTGATCAGCCTGATCGGCGCCAGCGGCTCCGGCAAAAGCACCATGCTGCGCTGCATCAACTTCCTTGAGCAGCCCCAGGCCGGCGCCATCACCCTCGACGGCCAGACCATCGAGATGCGTCCGGGTCGCGGCCCCAACCCGGCACAGTTGCAGAACCTGCGCACACGCCTGGCCATGGTGTTCCAGCACTTCAACCTGTGGAGCCACATGACCGTGCTGGAAAACATCACCCTCGCGCCGCGCCGGGTGCTGGGCGTCAGCCAGCAGGAGGCCGAGGCCCGCGCCCGCGCCTATCTGGACAAGGTCGGGCTGCCGGCCCGGGCCGCCGAGCAATATCCGGCCTTCCTCTCCGGTGGCCAGCAACAGCGGGTGGCCATTGCCCGGGCCCTGGCGATGGAACCGGAGATCATCCTGTTCGACGAACCGACATCAGCCCTTGACCCTGAGCTTGTAGGAGAAGTCCTCAAGGTCATACAGACGCTGGCCGAGGAAGGTCGTACCATGCTCATGGTCACCCACGAGATGGGCTTTGCCCGCCAGGTGTCCAGCCAGGTGCTGTTCCTGCATCAGGGACTGGTCGAGGAACAGGGAAGCGCGAGCATCCTCGATCAGCCGCAAAGCGAGCGCCTGCAGCAATTTCTTTCCAACCGCTTGAAGTGAAACAACGCCACCATGGATACCAAGGCCAACCCCTCCCACGCCACGCCGCCGCTGGACCGCATCGACGAAGCGATCATCGATGTGCTGCGGCATAACGGCCGCATCACCTACGAGAAGCTCTCGACCCTGGTGCACCTGACCCCCAGGCCCTGCCTGGAACGGGTGCGCAAGCTGGAGCGACGCGGGGTGATCCGCGGCTACGGAGCGATCATCGATGTGCAGATGGTGTCGCCGGGGTTGTCCTTGCTGGTGCTGGTGGCGCTGTCCAACCAGAGCGGACGTTCGGCGCAGAAGGCCTTCGAGGCCTGCGTGCGGGCCTGTCCGCAAGTGTTCGACTGCCAGCTGATCAGCGGGCACTTCGACTACAGCCTGCGCATGCGCTGCCGGGACATGGAGCATTACCGGGTGCTGACCGAGACCTGGATGAACAACGACGAGCTGCATATCGACAAGCTGGTGGCGCATCCGGAGCTGGCGGTGGTAAAGAACACGGCGCCGCAACTGTAGTTTTCTGCTGCCCATACCGGCCCTATCGCTGCATGGGTATCTACACAACTTGAGATCAACCACAAAGCCACAGGTCGCC
>NZ_JBMDIJ010000174.1:0-2436 GCF_057808595.1 Pseudomonas sp. FG98
AACCTTCACTCAGGCCCTTGCCGATGGTGATGGTTTCGCCGTTGCTCAGCGAGATTTTCATCTCGGTGCCAGTCGGGTTGGTCACGCGAGCGGTGTAGGTGATCTCGCCGCCTTCCTGGACGGTACCGCTGGCCGACAAGGTCAGGCCGGTGGTGTCCAGACGAGCCGGGTCGTCGGTCACGACGGTGGTCGGAGTACCGGCGGTTTCCAGGTGTTCGTAGTTGCCACCGGTGACGCCGGTGATGCTGTTGGACAGCGGCGTGTTGGTGTTCAGCACGTTGTTCGGGGCGATGAAGTCCACCGAGCCGCTGCTGGAGTTCACTGGGATGGTGATCGACTGCCCGTTGGCCAGACTGATGACCAGTGGGGTGCCGGTGACAGGGGAAGTAACCGAAGCGACGTAAGTGACCATGCCACCTTCAACAGCCGAAGCCGTCGCGGTCAGAGTCACCGTGCTGGTGTCGATGCTGTCAGTAACTGCGGTAACCGCAGCGGTTGGGCTGACTTCCAGATGTTCGAAGTCCCCACCGGTGGTGCCCGTGATGGTCACGCTGACGTTGCCGCCGTCGACGTAAACAGTGTTCTGCGGAGCCGGGAAGGTAATCGAACCCTCGGTCTGGCCCTTGCCGATGGTGATGGTTTCGCCGTTGCTGAGCGAAATCTTCATCTCGGTGCCAGTCGGGTTGGTCACACGAGCGGTATAGGTGATCTCGCCGCCTTCCTGGACGGTGCCGGAAGCCGACAGGGTCAGGCCGGTGGTGTCCAAGCGAGCTGGGTCGTCGGTGACGACGGTGGTCGGCGTGCCAGCAGTTTCCAGATGTTCGTAGTTGCCACCCGTCACACCCGTGATGCTGTTGGACAGCGGGGTGTTGGTGTTCAGCACGTTGTTCGGGGCGATGAAGTCGACCGATCCGGAGCTGGAGTTCACCGGGATGGTGATCGACTGGCCGTTGGCCAGACTGATGACCAACGGAGTACCGGTGACCGGAGAGGTAACCGAGGCGACGTAGGTGACGACACCACCCTCTGTTGCGCTTGCGGTGGCCGTCAGGGTGACAGTCGAGGTGTCGATACTGTCAGTGACAGCAGTCACGGCTGCAGTCGGGCTGACCTCCAGGTGCTCGAAGTCGCCGCCAGTGGTACCGGTGATGGTCACACTGACGTTTCCACCATCGACATAGACGGTGTTCTGCGGTGCCGGGAAGGTAATCGAACCTTCGCTCAGGCCCTTGCCGATGGTGATGGTCTCGCCGTTGCTCAGCGAGATCTTCATCTCGGTGCCGGTCGGGTTGGTCAGGCGAGCGGTATAGGTGATCTCGCCGCCTTCCTGGACGGTGCCGCTGGCCGACAGGGTCAGGCCGGTGGTGTCCAGACGAGCTGGATCGTCGGTCACGACGGTGGTCGGGGTGCCGGCGGTTTCCAGATGTTCGAAATTGCCGCCGGTGACGCCAGTGATGCTGTTGGTCAACGGCGTGTTGGTGTTCAGCACGTTGTTCGGTGCGATGAAGTCGACCGAGCCACTCGAAGAATTGACCGGAATGGTGATGCTTTGGCCGTTAGCCAGGCTGATGACCAGTGGGGTGCCGGTTACAGGGGAAGTCACCGAAGCGACGTAGGTCACCACGCCGCCTTCAACTGCACTTGCGGTGGCAGTCAGAGTGACGGTCGAGGTATCAATCGAGTCCGTTACGGCCGTGACAGCAGCAGTCGGGCTCACCTCTAGGTGCTCGAAGTCACCACCGGTAGTACCGGTGATGGTCACGCTGACATTGCCACCATCGACATAGACGGTGTTAGCAGGCGCTGGGAAGGTGATCGAACCTTCACTCAGGCCCTTGCCGATGGTGATGGTTTCGCCGTTGCTCAGCGAGATCTTCATCTCGGTGCCAGTTGGATTGGTCAGGCGGGCGGTGTAGGTGATTTCACCGCCTTCCTGGACGGTGCCGCTGGCCGACAGGGTCAGGCCGGTGGTGTCCAGACGAGCTGGATCGTCGGTCACGACGGTGGTCGGGGTGCCGGCGGTTTCCAGATGTTCGTAATTGCCGCCAGTGACGCCGGTGATGCTGTTGGTGAGCGGCGTGTTGGTGTTCAGCACGTTGTTCGGGGCGATGAAGTCCACCGAACCGCTCGAAGCATTGACCGGGATGGTGATCGACTGGCCGTTGGCCAGGCTGATGACCAGCGGAACGCCGGTGACCGGGGAGGTGACCGAAGCGACGTAGGTCACTACACCGCCTTCAACAGCGCTCGCGGTGGCTGTCAGGGTCACTGTACTGGTATCGATCGAATCCGTTACAGCAGTGACTGCCGCAGTCGGGCTGACTTCCAGGTGCTCGAAATCACCACCGGTGGTTCCGGTGATGGTGACGCTGACGTTGCCGCCATCGACATAGACGGTGTTAGCAGGCGCTGGGAAGGTGATCGAACCTTCACTCA
>NZ_JBMDIJ010000175.1:0-2419 GCF_057808595.1 Pseudomonas sp. FG98
GTAAGCGAACGGGCATTACAGGTTGCGTAACGGCAGCCAGTTATGCGGCAACAACTCGGCGATCTCACTGGCGCGCTGCGTCGGCAGCCGCATCAGCACATCCTTGAGATAAGCATACGGATCATGCCCGTTAAGCTTGGCCGATTGGATCAAACTCATCAGCGCAGCCGCGCGTTGTCCGCTGCGTAACGACCCTGCAAAGAGCCAGTTCTTGCGTCCGAGCGCCCATGGCCGGATTTGCTGCTCGATGTGGTTGTTATCAATAGGCACCGCGCCGTCATCCAGATAACGTGACAACGCCGTCCAGCGTTTCAGGCTGTAATCCAGGGCCTTGGCGATGGCCACACCCTCGTGTACCAGCTCGCGCTGGGCGATCATCCAAGTGTGCAGCATGTTCATCACGGGGACGGCTTTTTCTTGTCGTATTCGTCGCCGTACATCGGGCTCCAAATCGCGGATTTCACTTTCGATTTCGTACAGCAACTGGATATAGCGCAGAGCTTGCTCGGCGAGCGTGCTTTTGTTCGTGGCGTGCAGGTCGAAGAACTTACGCCGCGCATGGGCCATGCAGCCGATTTCAGTGACACCGAGTGCAAAACTGGCTTTGTAACCACCAAAATCATCGCAGACCAGCTTGCCCTTCCAGTCTTGCAGGAAGTTGCGTGCATGTTCGCCCGAGCGGCTGGGGCTGAAGTCGTACACCACTGCGCGGATATCGGCAGACGCGGTGGTTGCATAGGCCCAGACGTAGGCCCGATGGGTTTTCTTCGAGCCAGGCATGAGCACCTGTACCGGCGTTTCATCGGCGTGCACCACGTTGTGTCCAAGCACCACTTCGCGCAGAGCATCAACCAGTGGTTGCAGTTGCACACCGCAAGTGCCGACCCACTGCGCCAAGGTCGAGCGCGGGATGGCGAGGCCGGCCCGGCCAAAGATCTTTTCCTGACGGTACAGTGGCAAATGATCACCGTATTTGGCGATCATCACTTGAGCCAGCAAACCTGCTGTGGGGATGCCTTTATCGATGACCTGCGCAGGAACAGGTGCCTGGATCAGGGTCTCGCAGTCCTCACAGACCCACTTGCCACGGATGTGTTGTTCAACCGTGAACACGCCGGGCGTGTAGTCGAGTTTCTCGCTGACATCCTCGCCGATACGCTTGAGGGCGCAGCCGCATTGGCAGTGAGTGTTGTCCGGTTCGTGATGGATGGGCGTGCGTGGAAACTCGGGCGGCAAGGCGGTGCGTTTAGGTTTTTGCCGAGCCACGGTCGGGGCTGGAGCGGGTTGCAACGTCTCAAGCTCGGCTTCGATGGCCGCGATATCGGCATCGATCACGTCATCGAGCAGGCTGGTTTGATACGGATTTAGCTGCTCGCTGCGCTTGGCAAACTTGAAACGCTTGAGCTGTGCGATCTCGTGGGTCAGCTTGTCGTTGACCGTTTTGTAGTGATGGATCTGCTTGTCCATGGACTCGACTTTTTGATCGAGAGTCTCGACACGCTGCATCAGCTGCGCGGCGATAGCGCGCAGTTGTTCAGGGTTTAATTGGTCGAAATCAGGAAGCAAAGTCATGCCGCCGATTTTGTCAGAACAGGCCAACACTGACGATAGGCTCATCGGACAATTGCACGGCGACGCTGGCCATGGCAGTGATTACATCAGGGTAATCGCACTGTTTTGCCCAACTCTTTGCCAAGGTAAACCCAGCACCAGGGCATGCAGTTGTTCGGCACCCAATTCCATCTGCGAGCCGTGCCGAGATCCCGGCCAGAAAAATTTGCCTTGATGCAGTCGGCGCGCCGCCAGCCAGATGCCCAACCCATCGTGCACCAGCACTTTCATGCGATTGGCGCGGCGGTTGGCAAACAGATAAGCACAGTGCGGCTGCGCCGCACCGAACACGGCCACCACCCGCGCCAGCGCTGTGTCAGTGCCGGCGCGCATGTCCATGGGCTCAGTGGCGAGCCAGATGGCGTCGATACGAATCATCGCAACAGGTCTCGAAGAAAGGTTGCACAGGCAGCAGCACTTTCAGTTGGCCAGTTCACTTTAACGGTGCCGCGCGGATGCTGGATCTCAACGCTGATAGTCGATGATGCCGATTGCGACTCAGTGCTGGCGAGTGGCATGGGCAGTGAAACAAAAGCGGGATGCAGCGCCATGCTTTTCTGCGTTTGCAGCCGAATCCACTTGTGGACGAGGTTCGCGTTGAGGCTGTGGCTCAGCGCAACGTTGGCAATCGAGGCCCCAGGTTGGGCGCACTCTTGAATGACTTGGGCCTTGAACGACCTGGAATAGGAACGGCGTTGTGGCTGCATGAAAGACCCTCTTAAAAGGCTAGAAGTGGTGTCCACTTAAATAGGTGGACACCATCGCCTTTGGCGGTGGGGTCAGAAAGGTGTGTTTGCTGGCCGGTTAC
>NZ_JBMDIJ010000176.1:0-1920 GCF_057808595.1 Pseudomonas sp. FG98
AAAACACCGGCATGCGCTTCGCGATGCGCCGCGCGGGCGGCGCTCGATCTTGAGGACGCTGCAAGGTACAAGACAGGCCCCTGTCAGCCCCGATCCGGTATCCCGACAAGCGCTCAAGCAGTCGTCATGGGCTTGCATGAAACATATGGAAATACGTATATTCGGATTTCCATATGTAAGAGCCCGGCCAATGCTGACCCCACCCGAACTCTTCAAATCCCTGGCCGACGAAACCCGCGCCCGGGCCACGCTGCTGATCGCCAGCCTGGGCGAGTTGTGCGTCTGCGAACTGATGTGCGCCCTGGACGACAGCCAGCCAAAGATCAGTCGCCATCTGGCGCAACTGCGCAGCAGCGGCCTGCTACTGGACCGGCGCCAGGGCCAGTGGGTGTATTACCGGCTCAATCCGCAACTGCCCGCCTGGGTCCACGAGATCCTGCAACTGACCCTGCACGCCAATGACGACTGGCTGCACGACAACACCACCCGCCTGCGCGCCATGCACGACCGCCCCGTGCGCGCGTGCAACTGACTATCAGGGAACCCACCATGCGCGTCCTGTTCATGTGCACGGCCAACAGTTGCCGCAGCATTCTTTCCGAAGCCCTGTTCAACCACCTGGCACCGGAGGGGTTCGAAGCCGTCAGCTCCGGCAGCTTCCCCAGGGGTCAGGTGCTGCCGCGCAGCCTGGCCACCCTGCAACGTGCTGGCATCGCCACGACGGGCCTGAGCAGCAAGGGCAACGACGCCTTCGAGGACAACTCGCCGGATATCGTCATCACCGTCTGCGACAACGCCGCCGGCGAAGCCTGTCCGGTGTACTTCGGAGCCCCCCTGAAAGCGCACTGGGGGCTGGAGGATCCATCCGCGATCACGGCCGACGACGCCGTGATCGATGCAGCCTTCGACGCCACCCTGCTACGCATCGAAGCGCGCTGCAAAGCCTTCTTCGCCCTGCCCTTCGCCACCCTCGACCGCGACCGCCTCCAGCATGAGCTGGGGCGGATCGGCATGCTGTGAACCCGGAGCAAGACATGTCCAGCCAACTGCCCAACCTCGATCTTTCGCTGTTCGACGCAACCCCTGCCGCCCTAGGCGCCAGCACGCACAAGCCACGCATCCTGCTGCTGTACGGATCGACCCGCGAGCGCTCCTTCAGCCGCCTGCTGGTCGAGGAAGCGGCGCGCTTGCTCGAACACTTCGGCGCCGAGACCCGGGTGTTCGATCCGTCCGGCCTGCCGTTGCCGGACGACGTCCCGGTCGAGCATCCCAAGGTGCAGGAACTACGCGACCTGGTGCTCTGGTCCGAGGGTCAGGTGTGGTGTTCGCCGGAGCGTCACGGCGCCCTGTCGTCGGTGTTCAAGGCGCAGATCGACTGGATTCCCCTGGCCCTCGGCGCCGTGCGCCCGACCCAGGGCAAGACCCTGGCGGTGATGCAGGTGTGCGGAGGTTCGCAGTCGTTCAACGTGGTCAACCAGTTGCGTGTACTCGGGCGCTGGATGCGCATGTTCACCATCCCCAACCAGTCCTCGGTGCCCAAGGCCTATATGGAGTTCGACGACGCCGGGCGCATGAAGCCCTCGGCGTATTACGACCGGGTGGTCGATGTGATGGAGGAACTGGTCAGGTTCACCCTGCTGCTGCGTGATCATCAGGCGCTGCTGGTGGACCGGTATTCGGAGCGCAAGGAGAGTGCGGAGGCGTTGTCGGCGCGGGTTGGGCAGGGGGCGATCTGAAGAGCGCTGCTGCTTCGGCGCGAACCCCGTGGGAGCTGGTTTGGCAGCGACAGGTAATTTTTATTACGGTAGCTGCAAGGTGCCTGCCGGGAGATCGGGTCATGGCTGCCAGGTGCATGCCGGGAGATTTTCAGCGCTCTCCAGATCGAGCGCCGCCCGCGCGGCGCATCGCCGGCAACGCCGG
>NZ_JBMDIJ010000177.1:0-1749 GCF_057808595.1 Pseudomonas sp. FG98
CCGCGCCGAACAACGTCTACGCCACCAACGCGCCAGTGACCAACAGCATCACCGGTACCTCTGGCGGTAACTACGAGAAGCTGGAAACGGCGGGTACACCGTCGACCACAGTCTCCGACAACCCGAACAACCTGGACACCACCAACGTCACCCTGACCGCCACCAACTCGGTCCAGGAAGGCGGCCAGATCACGTACACCGCCAAACTGAGCAACCCGGCCGGTAGCGCGATGACCGTGAGCCTGAGCAACGGCTCCACCATCACCATTGCCAAAGGCTTGAGCGAAGGTACCGTCACCGTCGATGCACCACGCAATACCGTGTACGTCGACAACACCAACGTCAGCGCCAGCATCACCGGCACCACTGGTGGCGATTTCGAGCGGGTAAGCGTCAGTCCGACCCCTGCCGTGACTTCGGTGACCGACACCATCGACACCTCGACCGTGACCCTGACGGCCACTCCGAGCGTGGTCGAAGGCGGCGTGATTACCTACACCGCCACCGTTAGCGCTCCGGTCACCGGCTCGCCGCTGGTCGTCAGCCTGGCCAACGGCCAGTCGATCACCATCGCCGTCAACGCCACCAGCGGTTCGGTCAACTACACCGCGCCGAACAACGTCTATGCCACCAATGCTCCGGTGACCAACAGCATCACCGGCACCACTGGCGGCAACTACGAGAAGCTGGAAACGGCGGGTACTCCGAGCACTTCGGTTAGCGATAACCCGAACAACCTCGACACCACCAACGTCACTCTGACCGCAACCAATTCGGTTCAGGAAGGTGGCCAGATCACTTACACCGCCAAACTGAGCAACCCAGCCGGCAGTGCAATGACCGTGAGCCTGAGCAACGGCTCCACCATCACCATTGCCAAAGGCTTGAGCGAAGGCACCGTCACCGTCGATGCACCGCGCAACACCGTGTACGTCGACAACACCAACGTCAGCGCCAGCATCACCGGCACCACCGGTGGCGATTTCGAGCGGGTGAGCGTCAGTCCGACCCCTGCCGTGACTTCGGTGACCGATACCATCGACACCAGCACCGTGACGCTCACCGCGACACCGAGCGTGGTGGAAGGCGGCATTATTACTTACACCGCCACCGTCAGCGCTCCGGTCACCGGCTCTCCGCTGGTAGTCAGCCTGGCCAACGGCCAAAGCATCACCATCGCCGTCAACGCCACCAGCGGATCGGTCAACTACACCGCGCCGAACAACGTCTACGCCACCAATGCACCGGTCACCAACAGCATCACCGGTACCACTGGCGGTAACTACGAGAAGCTGGAAACGGCGGGGACTCCTAGCACTTCGGTTAGCGATAACCCGAATAACCTGGACACCACCAATGTCACTCTGACCGCGACCAACTCGGTCCAGGAAGGCGGCCAGATCACCTACACCGCCAAACTGAGCAATCCGGCCGGCAGCGCGATGACCGTGAGTCTGTCCAACGGTTCGACCATCACCATCGCCAAAGGCTTGAGCGAAGGCACGGTGACCGTCGATGCACCACGCAACACCGTGTACGTCGACAACACCAACGTTAGCGCGTCGATCACCGGCACCACCGGTGGTGACTTCGAGCGGGTGAGCGTCAGCCCGACCCCTGCCGTGACCTCTGTCACCGATACCATCGACACCAGCACCGTAACGCTCACTGCGACTCCGAGCGTAGTGGAAGGTGGCGTAATCACCTACACCGCGACTGTCAGCTCGCCTGTGACCGTCGCACCGCTGG
>NZ_JBMDIJ010000178.1:0-1434 GCF_057808595.1 Pseudomonas sp. FG98
CGGCATAGCCGTTCAGTAGCGGGCCTCGCCGCGGGCTTGCCCCGCGGCACTGCTCTTGCCGTTAAAAACCCTCTCACTTCATTTTTTCCGACGCACACGCCGTCCGCTGGTCTTTTCCTTCAGCGCCTGGAGCGAAACCGGCGTGTCCCGGATCGAGCGGACGATCTGCTCCGTAACTCCCAATTGCCATAAGACAAGCGTGAACGCCCTGACGCTGACTGAGGGGTCTCCCCGCTCAACTCGACGCAGCATCCTCTCGGGTACACCAAGACGACTAGCCAAGTCGGTTTGGCGAATACCTTGAGAGAGTCGGGCGGCCCTCACCATCAACCCGATCCATTGCAAAGTCACAGTGCAGTCGACAGGGAGGTAGTCCTTCATAAGCGGCTGAGTCCTATCCGGTTATCCACAACGAGCGCTGGACCTAAGCATGCGGAATCGGACCGTTTAATTGATATAAACAAATCGAAACAGACCGCTTAGCCCGGCAACTGACTGGAGACCGCAATGACCGAACCCATTTATGAATACGACCCAGCGCAAGCCCTGGACGGTCCGGAGGCAATCGCGGTGTTTCTGGCGGACGCTTTGGATACTGGTGATGCCGCCTACATCGCCAAGGCTATGGAAGTGGTTGTCCGCGCCAAGGGCATGTCTGAGTTGGCCAAGGAAACCGGGCTGACCACAGAGCAACTGCACAAGTCGTTCAGTGAACACGGAAATCCAACACTTCAAACCATGCTGGCGGTAATGCGCGCTCTGGGGATCGAGCTCACTGCCCGGCCCCGTGTGCAGCAACCCGAGGAGAATCAGACGGCTCACTGACATTGCGTCAGCCAAAGCCGCTTTCGTGTCGTATATAGCTACGAAAACTCCCAGATTTCCGACTTTCTTGTAGGCAATTTCCCAAGCATACTCCCCTACCCCGCCTGGTTGTTGCGCCTCCTGGAATCGCTGCCTACCCTTCGCCGGTCGTTGCCAAATCAACGACCGGATTAGCAGTCCGAACGATTCGAAACCATCGCAACTCCGTTATGGCGGCTGTGCGTGTGGGCACCTTCGGGTGCGCCGGGTTTTCGTGTCCTCGGTCTGCTAACCCACGCACAGTTGCCACCCTTCGTTTAGCAGCGAGATGTGGTCACCCTTTCTACCAGGCACGGAGTGACACCATGAAAAAGCTAGTACCCGATCCACCACCCGTCCTGTGCATCCGCGCAGGCATGTCTACAGAAGAAGCAATCCACAACGCTGAGAAGCACCTTCAAAGCGCTCTCTTTTCGCTCACCGAGTTGCCTGCACAGCCATTGCCGCTCGACCAGACGAGAGTCGCCGGTGCAATCGTAAATCTGAAGATCAGTAGAACACTGCTAACGGTCGCTAGGGCCAAATCGAAAGCCGGCATAGCGGTTCAGTAGCGGGCCTCGCCGCGGGCTT
>NZ_JBMDIJ010000179.1:0-1196 GCF_057808595.1 Pseudomonas sp. FG98
CTCGTATTGGTTGGGCGGTAGATAGCCCAGGGTCGAGTGCAGTCGATCCTGGTTGTAAAACTTCACGATGTAATCCGTGACATCCCTGATGGCTTCGCCGTGGTTGGCGTAGTCTTTCCTCCAGGTCCTCTCCATTTTCAGGTTCAGAAAGAAGCGCTCCATTACTGCGTTATCCCAGCAATTGGCCTTCCTGCTCATGCTACAGCGCACACCGTGACGCTTGAGCAAGTCTTGATAGTCGGCCCCAGCGTACTGGCTGCCACGGTCCGAATGGGCAATCAGGCCCGGCGCTGGCTGTCTTTGGGCAATCGCCAGTTGCATGGCGCTGCATACCAGCTCAGCACGCATGTGAGGCGCCATGGACCAGCCTACGATCTTGCGTGAGAACAGATCCATGACCGCCGCCAGATAAACCCATCCACTGCGAGTGCGGATGTAAGTGATGTCTGCGACCCAGGACTGGTTGATGCCCTTGGGCATGAACTCGCGGTTCAGCAGATTTTCGGCCACTGGCAAGTCATGCTTGCTGTTGGTGGTATGAACAAACTTGCGCTTCCAGGCCGGCCGTAAATCGTAGCGTTTCATCAAACGTCGCACCTTGAAACGGCCGACGAACATACCTTCCTGGCGCAGCGCGCCCACCAATCGACGGCTGCCATAACAGTCCCCAGATGACACGAACGCAGCTTTGAGTTTGATTGCCACGGGGCAAGCTGGCTTGGGTTTGCTTTGCCGCTGTCGGGCCTCATAGAAGCCCGAGCGACTGATCCGCAGCACCCGGCAAATGCGTGTCACCGGGCAGGCCTTGCTTTGTAATTGGCGAACCAGTTGGTGGATCACTTCAATTCGCGGGCAAAGAAGGCCGTAGCTTTTTTTAGGATGTCGTTGTCCATCTTCAACTCACGGATCTGCTGCTCAAGCTGGCGGATTCGCTGCTGCTCGCCGGTCAACGGTTTTCCTATCCCTGGCCCGCCCAACTGCTCGGCCTTGTACTGGGCAACCCAGCGGCGCACGGCGGTGTCGTTCAGGTTCATGTCAAGGCAAACCGAGTTCACACTCATGCCTTGGTCAACAATCATCTTGCAGACCTCGAGCTTGAACTCGGTGTCGAACTTTCTGTACTTACGGCTCATCGGGTACTCCTCAGTGGGGGGATTTTCACCCATTGAGGTGTCCGGGGTCATTAGACCAGCGCA
>NZ_JBMDIJ010000018.1:0-94578 GCF_057808595.1 Pseudomonas sp. FG98
GAATGGGCGAATCATATCGCCCTTAAGAGGTGTCCGGGATCATTAGGCCAGTTCAGCTTGCCGGCGATGAGGCCCTAGAGAACAACAAAAAGGGCGATGCCTCCCCGGCATCGCCCTTTTTTATTGCAGCTGTCCCTCAACCGTGCCAGACACCGACCAGAGCATCGAGCTCCGCTTCGGTGATCAGGCCCACTGGGTAACGTTCCGCCAGCAGTCGCCGTGGATCGGTCTTCCTGACCCGGGTTGGTCCGTTGTGTTTCAACCATTGCGCCAATACCTGAAGCGCTTCATGGCTCATGACTGTCGGGTGCGAAGCCAACTCACGTGCAGTATTCATTTCACACGTACTCCCCCAGAGGCGTGAGTTGAGCAAATTACTCAAGATTTGTGACAAATCCGTGGGAAACCACCGACCGCCCATCTCTTGTTACAACCTTTTAACCTTTGTAATTAATACAAAAGCTATGCCACGCGGGGGAGCCGCCCGTCGCCCGGGCATGAAAAAGCCCGTCCTGGGACGGGCTTTTTTTTGACGTCAAATCAACGCTTTAGCGGTGCGGGCTGCTGCTGGGTCAGGCAGTGGATATTGCCCCCGCCCAACAACAGTTCACGACCGGGCACCATGACCACTTCGTGATCCGGGAAGAGGCGCGCGAGAATCGCTCTAGCCTCGGCATCGGCCGGGTCATTGAAGCTTGGCGCGATGATCCCGCCGTTGACGATGAGGAAGTTCACATAGGACCCGGCAAGGCGCGAAGACGGGCTGCGCTCCTGGCTGCCAGCGACCATGTCAACGCCGTCGCACTCTTCCTGGGTGGCGTACATCGGCCCCGGAATCGGCATCTTGTGCACCACGAAGGTTCGCCCCTTGGCATCGCGCTGGCTTTCCAGCACCGCCATGGCCGCGCGGCAACGGGCGTAGTTGGGGTCGTTGGAATCATCGGTCCAGGCCAGTAACACTTCGCCCGGGCTGACGTAACAGCAGAAGTTGTCGACGTGGCCATCGGTTTCGTCGTTGTACAGGCCGTCCGGCAGCCAGACGATGGTCTCGACGGCGAGGTTTTCGCGGAGGATTTCCTCGATCTGCTCGCGGTTCAGGTGCGGGTTGCGGTTGGCGTTGAGCAGGCATTCCTCAGTGGTGATCAGGGTGCCTTCGCCGTCGACATGGATCGAGCCGCCTTCGAGCACGAAGCCCTCGGTGACATAGCGCGCGGTGCGCTCCAGGCCCATGATCTTGCCGGCCACCTGCTCGTCGCGGTTCCACGGTGCGTACAGGCCGCCGTTGAAGCCGCCCCAGGCGTTGAAGCCCCAATCGACGCCACGCACATCGCCGCTGTCATTGATGACGAAGGTCGGGCCGGTGTCACGCACCCAGGCGTCGTCGTTGCTCAGCTCGACCACACGGATGTTCGGTTGGTCGGCCAGGCGCGACACGGCGTTCTCGTACTGACCGGCAGAAACGCCGACCGTCACCGGCTGGAAGCGGGCGATGGCCTTGGCCACTGCGGTGTGTGCGGCCTGGGCCGGCTTGCCACCAAGGCGCCAGTTGTCCGGACGCTCCGGCCAGATCATCCAGACCTGGGTTTGCGGCGCCCATTCGGCGGGCATGTGGAAACCATCGGCGCGGGGAGTAGAGCTCAGAGTCTTCATGAGTCGAACCTTGGTGGATGTTCAAGTGAACGGATTTATATCCGATAAATATCGACAATGAAAGCCATGAAACAAAATCGTAACGCATAAAAAAGCCGGTTAAATCGATAAGAATCGAGTTAACCGGCTTCGATTCACGAGTTAGAGCTCTTCTGACAACACCTGGGCAATGCTGTCCACGAAGAAATCGACGCTTGCCCGCGTGGTGCACATCGGCGGCTTGATCTTGAGGATGTTCAGGTAGTCGCCGGTAGGCTGCATGAAGATCCCCAGGTCGCGCAGGCGATCGCAGAGGATCATGGTTTCCTCGGTGGCCGGCTCAAGGGTGTCCGGGTTGCGCACCAGCTCCAGGCCCAGGTAGAAGCCGGACCCGTGCACCGCCCCCGCCAGCGGATATTCATCGACCAATCGCTGCAGCCGCTCCTTGAAATAGCCACCCACCTCGCGGGCGTTCTCCCATAGCCCTTCCTCGGCCATCACATCGAGCACCGCCATGCCGATCCGGCAGCTCACCGGGCTGCCGCCTGCGGAGGAGAAGAAATAGCCCTCGGCTTCCAGCGCCTCGGCGATTGCCCGGGTGGTGATCACCGCACCCAGCGGATGACCGTTGCCCATGCCCTTGGCCATGGTGATGATGTCCGGCACCACGCCCTGCTCTTCGAAGCCCCAGAAGAAATCACCCATCCGCCCGTAGCCGACCTGCACCTCGTCGGCGATGCACACGCCGCCGCGCTCGCGCACCCTGGCGTAGACCTGTTGCAGGTAACCCGGCGGCAGCGGGATACCGCCAGCATTGCCATACACCGGCTCGCAGATAAAGCCCGCCAGCTGGCGCCCGGTAGCGTCCACCTCGGCCAGGGTGGCATCGACATCGCGGACATAGTCGGCGGTGCTGTCGACTCCGCGGTACTTGCCGCGATAGGTGTTCGGCGCAGTCACCGGATGCACCCACTGCGGCCGGCTGGTCAGGGCCTGAGGGTTGTCGGCGATCGAGGTGGACACCGCGTCGGCCGCCACCGACCAGCCGTGATAGGCCTCCAGCACGCTGAGCATGTCGCGCCCGCCGCTGGCGGCCCAGGCCAGGCGGATCGCCAGGTCGTTGGCCTCGGTGCCGCTGTTGACCAGGAACACCCGGTCCATGCCCTTGGGCGCCAGGGCCAGCAGGCGCTCGGAGAACTCGGCGATGGCCGCGTAGTGGAAGCGCGAGTTGGTATTGAGCAGCGACCATTGCCGCGCCGCCTCGCTGACCATGCGCGGATGGCCATGGCCCAGCACCGCGACGTTGTTGAGCATGTCCAGGTACGACCGCCCTTGCAGGTCGATCAGGTAGTTGCGCCAGCCGCGCTCGATCTGCGGCGGCTGCTGGTAATAGTGCTTCTGCGAGCGGGCGAAGCTGGCGTCGCGGCGCTCCAGCAGGGCCTGGGCATCGCCCAGTGGCGCTGCATCGCAGTCGAAGCCAAGCAGTGCGGCCGGCGAGGGGCAAACCACCTGCCAGGCCCTGGCCCGCGACGGCACGACGAACGCCGGCGGGCGCAAACCCGCTACCCGGCACAGTTGCACGGTAATGCTGCTGCCGCTGTGTCCCAGGGACTGGCCGGCCTCGACCACCTGTCCGTCGGCCAGTGCATCACCGCAGCCCCACAACCAGAGGCCGAGCGATGCGCCTTGCAGGCAACCGCTATTCGGCCCGGCCACCTGCCAGGTCCCGGCGAAGGGGGCCACCAGCGCGGTGCCGGGTTCGAGGTGCAACTCCACCTGCAAGGCGAAGGTGTCCGGCTCGCGGGGATTGTCGATATGGGTGCGGGACAGCCGGTACTGGCCATACAGCGAGGTCGCCGGTGCCGCCTGCTGCGCCAGCAATTGCTGGTCGATACCCGGCGCCTCCCAGTTGCCAGCGCTGAAGTGCTCGCTGAGCACGCCGAGATCGACCCGGTGCACCGCCTGCCCCTTCAGGCCTGGCAGCAGCGGCAGGCATTCACCCGCCTCGGCAATCGGCGGCTCCAGGCCCACCGCCTGGAAAATCGCCGCCTCCATCAGTTCGAAGGGCACGCTGTCGGCGACGTCGAAGATTTCCCACTCGTGGTCCAGGTTAGCGCGGCTGTACTCATTGCCCGGATCGACACTCAGTTGCTGCTCGCTGCTCAGCACCAGCACCGCAGCACGGGCGACGATCAGCGGCCAGAGCGCCTTGAGTTCGGCATCGGTCAGCGGGTTGATGGCGTGGTACGCGGCGACCGCCGGCAGGATGCGCAGCGGATCGCCCTCGGCGTGATGCAGCAGCGCCGCGCAGGTCACCGACAGGTCGGCAATCCGCCAGGTATGCAGCAGGTCGCCGAAATCGATCACCCCCTGCAACTGCCACTGGCGCTCGTCATCGCGTTGCCACACAGCGTTGTCGTCGGTGATATCCAGGTGCACCGCCTGCTTCGGCAGCTCGGCTTGCACCGCGGCCAGCGCCTGCTCCGCCCGGGCGGCAGCGGCCTGCACACGCTGCTTGCGCGGCCCCTCGGCGAGTACCGGAAGCAGATGGGCGATCAGCGGCTGGGCGTGCTGCGGGTCCCATTGCAGGGTGCGGGTCAGGCCAGGGTGGCTGAAATCGGCCAGGGCCTGGTCGACCCGCGCGCACAAGGCACCCAGCTCGGCGACCAGGCGCGCCGGCATGTGCTTGAGGCGGGTCAGGGTCTGCCCTTCTATATAGTCGAGCAGCCGGGCGCGTACACCCTGGCCATCGAAGTCCAGCGCCAGCAACTGCTCACCGTCCAGCGCCGCACGCACCGCCGGCACCGGCACCCCGCGCTCGCGCAGATGGCCCAGGGCGGCGTGCTGCGCCTCCAGTTCCACCGCCGAGTAATCACCATGGCAGACCTTCAGCACATAACGGCCCTGCTCGCTGTCGACGCGGAAGTTCAGGTCCTGCTGGCTACCCAGCGCCTGCAAGCCACCGTCCAGCCCATAGTGCTGATTGAGCAGGGCACGGGCCTGACGTTCGCTGAGGGTGGGGCAAGGCTGGCTTGCACGGTGGAGCAAAGTGCTGAGGGGCATGGCGGGGACCTCGGTTTTTTTGCGCTATATCGCCATCAGCACTGCCATTAAGCAAGTGCAGTGGTTAAAATTCCGCACATTTCGTCCAGTCTTTGTTGAATAAACCGTGACGAAACGGTTATCCAGCGCAATCTGCTTGCACCCGCACTCACCTGCACACAAGCTATGCGCCCTTTGCTCAATGTCAGTTATGGAAGAAAGGCAGCTCGACATGCGAATCCTCATCACCGGCGGAGCCGGGTTCATTGGCTCGGCGCTGGTTCGCCACCTGATCGACAACACCGAACACGAGGTGCTCAACCTCGACAAGCTGACTTACGCCGGCAACCTGGAGTCGTTGAACAGCATCGCGACCAACACCCGCTACGAGTTCGTCCAGGCCGACATCGTCGACCAGGCAACCGTCAGTGCTGTCCTTGAGCGCTTCAAGCCCCATGCGATCATGCACCTGGCTGCGGAATCCCACGTCGACCGTTCCATCGATGGTCCGTCGGACTTCATCCAGACCAATATCGTCGGCACCTACAGCCTGCTGGAAGCCGCCCGTGGCTACTGGTCGACACTGCCGGCCGGCGAGCGTGAAGCCTTCCGCTTCCACCATATTTCCACCGACGAAGTGTACGGCGACCTGCATGGCGTCGATGATCTGTTCACCGAAACCACCCCGTACGCGCCAAGCTCGCCCTACTCGGCAAGCAAGGCCGCGTCCGACCACCTGGTCCGCGCCTGGAACCGCACCTACGGCCTGCCGGTGCTGCTGACCAACTGCTCGAACAACTACGGGCCGTTCCACTTCCCGGAAAAACTCATCCCGCTGGTGATCCTCAACGCCCTGGCGGGCAAGCCGCTGCCGGTGTACGGCAACGGCCTGCAAGTGCGCGACTGGCTGTTCGTCGAAGACCACGCCCGCGCCCTGTTCAAGGTGGTGACCGAAGGTGTGGTAGGCGAGACCTACAACATCGGTGGCCACAACGAGCAGAAGAACATCGACGTAGTGCGCGGCATCTGCGCGCTGCTCGAAGAGCTGGCGCCACAGCGTCCGGAAGGCGTGGCCAACTACGCCGACCTGATCACCTACGTCAAGGACCGCCCTGGCCACGACCAGCGCTACGCCATCGACGCCAGCAAGATCGAACGTGAACTGGGCTGGGTGCCGGAGGAAACCTTCGAAACCGGTCTGCGCAAGACTGTCCAGTGGTATCTGGATAACCTGGAATGGTGCCGCCACGTGCAGGACGGTAGCTACCAAGGGCAACGCCTGGGCACCTCCGACTTCAAGGACCTGATTGCATGACCAAAGGCATTATCCTGGCGGGCGGCTCCGGCACCCGCCTGCACCCGATCACCCTCGGCGTTTCCAAGCAGCTGCTGCCGATCTACGACAAGCCGATGATCTACTACCCGGTCTCGGTGCTGATGCTCGCCGGCATCCGCGAGATCCTGCTGATCTCCACCCCGCAGGACCTGCCGCAGTACCGCCAGCTGCTGGGTGACGGCAGCCAGTTCGGCATCGAGATCAGCTACGCCGAGCAGCCTTCCCCGGACGGCCTGGCCCAGGCCTTCCTGATCGGCGAAGAGTTCATCGGCAACGACCCGGTGTGCCTGATCCTCGGCGACAACATCTTCCACGGCCAGGGCTTCAGCGAGCAGCTCAAGCGCGCGATCAAGCAGCCGTCGGGTGCCACCGTGTTCGGCTACTGGGTCAAGGACCCGGAGCGCTTCGGCGTGGTGGAATTCGACAAGGAAGGCCGCGCCCTGTCCATCGAAGAGAAACCGACCGAACCGAAGTCGCACTACGCCGTTACCGGCCTGTACTTCTACGATAACGACGTGGTCGAGATCGCCAAGAACGTCAAGCCATCGCCACGCGGCGAGCTGGAAATCACCGACGTCAACAACGCCTACCTCACCCGCGGCGACCTGCGCGTGGAGCGTTTCGGCCGCGGCTTCGCCTGGCTCGACACCGGTACCCACGACAGCCTGCTGGAAGCCTCGCAGTACGTGCAGACCATCGAGCACCGCCAGGGCCTGAAAGTCGCCTGCCTCGAAGAGATCGCCTACGACCACGGCTGGATCGACCGCGACCAGTTGCTGGCCCGCGCCAAGGCCTTCGGCAAGACCGGCTACGGCCAGTACCTGTTCACCCTGGCCGGTGAGCGTCAATGACCGGCAAGGCGCTGAAGATCCTCATCAGCGGCCAGCAGGGCCAGGTCTCCCGGGAACTGCAGGCACGTCTGGGTGACCTCGGTCACCTGCACGTCCTCGGCCGCGACCAGCTCGACCTCGCGCACCCCGAGCGCATCGCCGAGCAGGTCCGCGCCATCGCCCCCGACCTGATCATCAACGCCGCCGCACACACGGCGGTGGACCAGGCCGAAAGCGAGCCGGAGCTGGCCTTCGCGATCAATGCCAAGGCGCCAGGCATCTTCGCCGAAGAAGCCAAGCGCCTGGGCATCCCGCTGATCCACTACTCCACCGACTACGTCTTCGACGGCAGCAAGCAAGGCCGCTACACCGAGGACGACGCGACCAATCCCCTGGGTGTCTACGGCCAGAGCAAGCTGGCTGGCGAACAGGCGATCGCCGCGGTCGGCGGGCAGCACCTGATCCTGCGGACCAGCTGGGTGTACTCGACCCACGGGCGCAACTTCCTGCTGACCATGCAGCGCCTGCTGCAAGAGAAGCCGGAACTGCGCGTGGTCGCCGACCAGATCGGCGCGCCGACCTGGGCCGGTACCATCGCCGACAGCACCCGCCAGCTCATCGAGCGCTGGCAGGCTGGCCAGGCCGGCGCCTGGGGCGTCTACCACCTGACCGCGCAAGGTGAAACCTCGTGGTTCGGCTTCGCCCAGGCCATCGGCGAGCAGCTCAAGGCCCAGGGCAAGCCCTGCGCCAACCTGGTGCCGATCCCGTCCAGCGACTACCCGACGCCCGCCCAGCGGCCGTTGAACTCGCGCCTGGATTGCAGCCGCCTGCAACGCGAGTGGAACGTCAGCCAGCCCGACTGGCATCAGGCGCTGATCGACTGCCTGAAGTAGCGCATAATGCGCCAGATCTTTCTGGCGCATTTTCGCGATGACCATGACCCCCAGCCTTCCCCGTCGCCCCCGCTGGCGAAGCCTCGCCCTGCTGGCCCTGTGCCTGGCGCCGCTGCTCTGGCCGCTCAACCGCCTCGCCGAGCATTACTACCAGGACGAACTGGCCAGCCAGAACCGCCAGACCCTCGACCTCTACGTCGCCAACCTGCTCGGTACCCTGCACCGCTACGAAGCCCTGCCGCAGATCCTCGGCGACCTGCCGACCATCCGCGACGTGCTGGCCGATCCGCTGCGCCTGGAATACCTGACCAACGCCAACCGCCGGCTCAAGGAAATCAGCAGCCAGACCGGCGCCGAGGTCATCTACCTGATGGACGCCAAGGGCAACACCCTGGCCGCCTCCAACTGGGACAAGAAAGACAGCTTCATCGGCCGCAACTTCGCCTTCCGCCCGTATTTCAGCGACGCCACCGCCGGGCGCCTGGGGCGCTTCTTCGGCCAGGGCACCACCTCGGCCAAGCGCGGCTACTTCTTCGGCGCGCCGGTGTGGAACAACGGCCAGGTGATCGGCGTGCTAGTGGTCAAGGTCGACCTCGACCACACCGAAACCCTCTGGGGCAAAAGCCCGGAGCAACTGCTGCTGACCGACAGCAACGGCGTGGTGGTGCTGACCTCGCGCCCGGAATGGCGCTTCCGCGCGACCCGCCCGCTTAGCGATGAAGAGCGCCAGTCGATCACCGCGATCCAGCCCTACCCGACCCAGGAACCCAAGCCGCTCAACCTCAACCGCCAGGCCTGGCTGGTACAGACCCGCTCGATCCCGGAAACCGGCTGGGAAGTGAACATCCTCGCCCCGCGGGTGCTGGTGGATCGCTCGGTGAGCACGGTCATGGCCGTGGGCGGCGCCACCCTGCTGGTGGTGATGCTGCTGGTCGGCCTGGTGATGCAGCGCCGCCGCCACTACATGGACCGCATCGACTTCGAGGCCCGTGCCCGCCACGACCTGGAAAAGCGCGTGGCCGAGCGTACCGCCGACCTCGAAGGCCTCAACCGCCGCCTGAAGAGCGAAGTGCTGGAGCGCGAACAGGCCCAGCAGGAAGCCGCCCGCGCCCAGGACGAACTGGTCCAGGCCGGCAAGCTGTCGGTGCTCGGGACCATGTCGGCGAGCATCAGCCACGAGCTCAACCAGCCGCTGGCGGCGATCCGCAGCTACGCGGAAAACGCCGAGATCCTCCTCGACCACCAGCGCCTCGACGATGCCCGCGGCAACCTCAAGCTGATCAACGAACTGACCGGGCGCATGGCCTCGATCATCGCCCACCTGCGCGCCTTCGCCCGCCGTGACCGCCACGCCCCGGAAAGCGTGGCCCTGCAACCGGCGCTGGACGACGCCCTGGCCCTGCTGGCCAAGCGCCGGCGGGCGATGGCGGTGGAGCTGGTGCGCGACCTGCCGGAAGCCACGCTGTGGGTCCAGGCCGGGGAAACCCGCCTGCGCCAGGTGCTCGGCAACCTGCTGGCCAACGCCCTCGACGCCCTCACCGAAAAGGCCAACCCGCGCAAGCTCTGGCTGAGTGCCGAACGCCGCGATGACTACGTCTTCCTGACCATTCGCGACAACGGCCCCGGCTTTACCAGCCAGGCCATGGCCCACGCCCGCGAGCCGTTCTTCACCACCAAGACCCGCACCCAGGGCCTCGGCCTCGGCCTGGCCATCTGCGACACGCTGATGCGCGCCCTGGGCGGCGAACTGCTGCTGGCCAACCACCCGGAGGGCGGCGCCTTGCTGACCCTGCAACTGCGCGTGGCCAAGCCCGGTGCCAATCTTCAGACCTCGGAGGACTCCTCGGCATGACCGAGCCCCTGATCGACAGCCGCACCCAGGTGATCCTGGTCGACGACGACCCGCACCTGCGCCAGGCCCTCAGCCAGACCCTCGACCTCGCCGGCCTGCGCGTCCTGCCGCTGAGCGATGCCCAGGGCCTGGCCCAGCGCATCGAGGCCGACTGGCCGGGCGTGGTGGTCAGCGATATCCGCATGCCCGGCATCGACGGCCTGCAACTGCTGGAGCAACTGCACGGCCAGGACCCGGAGCTGCCGGTGCTGCTGATCACTGGCCACGGCGACGTGCCACTGGCCGTACAGGCCATGCGTGCCGGCGCCTATGACTTCCTGGAAAAACCCTTCGCCAGCGATGCCCTGCTCGACAGCGTGCGCCGCGCCCTGGCCCTGCGCCGCCTGGTGCTGGACAACCGCAGCCTGCGCCTGGCCCTGAGCGACCGCCAGGAATTGAGCGGGCGCCTGGTCGGCCACTCGCCGTCTATCCAGCGTCTGCGAGAACAGATCGGTGCCCTCGCCGGCACCCGTGCCGACGTGCTGATCCTCGGTGAGACCGGCGCCGGCAAGGAGGTGGTGGCCCGCGCCCTGCACGACCTGTCCAGCCGTCGCGACGGCCCGTTCGTGGCGATCAACGCCGGGGCCCTGGCCGAGTCGGTGGTGGAAAGCGAGCTGTTCGGCCATGAGCCCGGCGCCTTTACCGGCGCGCAGAAGCGCCGCATCGGCAAGTTCGAATTCGCCAATGGCGGCACGCTGTTCCTCGACGAGATCGAGAGCATGAGCCTGGATGTGCAGGTCAAGCTGCTGCGCATGCTCCAGGAGCGGGTGCTGGAACGCCTTGGCGGCAACCAGCAGATCCCCCTGGATATCCGCGTCATCGCCGCAACCAAGGAAGACCTGCGCCAGGCCGCCGACCAGGGCCGCTTCCGCGCCGACCTTTACTACCGCCTCAACGTCGCGCCGCTGCGCATCCCGCCGCTGCGCGACCGCGGTGACGACATCCTCGTGCTGTTCCAGCACTTCGCCGATGCCGCCAGTCAGCGCCACGGCCTGCCCGCCCACCAGCTGCAACCGGCACAGCGGGCGATGCTGCTGCGCCACGACTGGCCGGGCAACGTGCGCGAGTTGCAGAACGCCGCCGAGCGTTTCGCCCTCGGCCTGGAACTGGCCCTCGACGGCCACGGGCAAAACAGCGCCGCACCGCAGGACCTGCCGCCGGCCGACGGCAACCTCAGCGAACAGGTCGAGCATTTCGAGCGCTCGCTGATCGCCGCCGAGCTGGCCCGCCCGCATAGCTCCATGCGCAGCCTCGCCGAAGCCCTCGGCATCCCGCGCAAGACCCTGCACGACAAGCTGCGCAAGCACGGCCTGAGCTTCGCCGACAGCCATGCCGCCGATGATCCGGAGGAATCCCGCTGATGAGCAGCGACAGCCAATACCTGGAAAGCATCCTGCACCACGACATCCCGCTGACCCGCGACATGGACATGCGCGTGCTCGACTGGCAGCAGCAACGCCTGCGCCTGCGCCTGCCGCTGGAACCCAACGTCAACCACAAGAGCACCATGTTCGGCGGCAGCCTGTACTGCGGCGCGGTGCTGGCGGGTTGGGGCTGGCTGCACCTGGCGCTGCGCGAGGCGGGGATCGATGACGGACATATCGTCATCCAGGAAGGGGCGATCAGCTATCCGCTGCCGGTGACCGGCGCGGCCATCGCGGTATGCGCAGCGCCGGAGGAGAAGGTCTGGCAGCGCTTCATCAAGACCTACCAGCGCCATGGCCGGGCGCGACTGACGCTGCATACCGAGGTGTTCAATGAAGGTGCCGAAGCGCCCGCCGTGGCCTTCGACGGGCAGTACGTGCTACATCGCTGAGGCGAGATCCAGCAGCTTGCCGCGCCATGGCGCAGCGGCCGGCAGGGCGAGGAAGAACGGATTGAGCAGCGACTCGCGGGCGGGATAGACGAACGGCTGGCCATCCAGGCCCAGCACCTCGCCGCCCGCGCCTTCCAGCACACCTTGGGCAGCGGCGGTGTCCCACTGCGAGGTCGGCGCCAGGCGTGGATAGCAATCAGCGGCACCTTCAGCCAGCAGGCAGAACTTCAGGGAACTGCCGATATTGGCCAGTTCCAGTTCCCCCAGCGCTTCACCCAGGCCGGCCAGCAGGCGCTCCTGCTGCGGGCTGGAATGGCGGCGGCTGGCAACCACGGTAAACGACTCACCCGCCGGTGGTGCCAGACGCACCTGGATCGGCTGCTCGACGCCATCGGCTTCCGCACGCCACGCACCAACGCCCTGGCCGCCGTAATAGACCCGACCATTGACCGGCATCGCCACCACGCCGAACAGCACCTGGCCGTGCTCGATCAGGGCGATATTCACAGTGAATTCCTCGGTACCGGCGATGAATTCCTTGGTCCCGTCCAGCGGGTCCACCAGCCACCAGCGCTGCCAGGCCTGACGTTGTTCCAATGGAATATCGCAGTCTTCCTCCGACAGCACCGGGATCTCCGGCGCCAGCGCCTGCAAGCCCTCGGCGATGACCTTGTGCGCAGCCAGGTCGGCGGCAGTTACCGGGGAGTCGTCGGCCTTGGCGCTCACCGCCACGTTGGCGCGCCAGAACGGCAGGATGGCCTCGCCGGCACGACGCGCCAGCTCGACGACATGGGGCATCAGCTCGATGACGCTCATACCGTGAACACCCCGCGCTGGGTCAGCAGGTCGCGCACCAGGTACAGCGCCGCCAGCGCCCGGCCTTCGGAAAACTGCGGATGCTGGGCCAGCGCCGACAGCTCGCGCAGGTTGATGCTGTCGACGCGCATCGGCTCCGGCTCATCGCCCGGCAGGCTTTCTTCGTAGAGGTCGGTGGCCAGCACCACCTGGATCTTCTGGCTCATGTAGCCGGGGGACAGCGACAGCTCGGTGATGTGCTCCAGCTGACGGGCGCCGTAGCCGGCCTCTTCCTTCAACTCCCGGTTGGCGGCGGCCAGGACGTCCTCGCCCGGCTCGATCAGGCCCTTGGGCAGGGACAGCTCGTATTCGTCGGTACCGCCGCAGTATTCCTCCACCAGCACCGCGTGCTCGCTGTCGAGCATCGCCACGATCATCACCGCGCCATAACCGTTGCCCCGGCCGACCAGGCGTTCGTAGGTGCGCTCGGTGCCGTTGGAGAAGCGCAACTGCACGGCTTCGACACGGAACAGGCGGCTGCTGGCGACGATTTCGCTGGAAAGGACGGTGGGTTTCTGGCGCATGGGGGAGCGGCTCCTTGGCGGTAACGGAGTACTATAGCGCCCACCACGGCCCGACCGAACGAGAATCTTGCACATGCTTCCTCTCGCCTGGCGCGATATCGACACCGTCCTGCTGGACATGGACGGCACTCTCCTCGACCTGCACTACGACAACCACTTCTGGCTGGAGCTGCTGCCCCAGCGCTACGCTGAGCACCACGGCATCAGCCGGGCCATGGCGGAGCTTGAGATCCAGCCGCTGTTCGAGCGCCATGCCGGCTCGTTGAACTGGTACTGCCTGGATTTCTGGAGCGCCGAGCTAAAGCTGCCGATCCGCGAACTGAAGCGGCAAAGCGCCGAGCTGATCGCCCTGCGACCGGATGCCGACACCTTTCTCGCCGCGCTGCAACGGGCCGGCAAGCGGGTGATCCTGATCACCAATGCGCACCGTGATTCGCTGTCGCTGAAGCTGGAGCGGGTGGCGCTGGCGGCGTATTTCGAGCGGATGATCAGCTCGCACGACTACGGCTTCCCCAAGGAGAACCCGCAGTTCTGGAGCGCCCTGCAGGCCGACACCGGTTTCGACCCGGCGCGCAGCCTGTTCATCGACGACACCCTGGCGATCCTGCGCAGCGCCCGCGACTTTGGCGTCGCCCATCTGCTCGCCGTGCGCCAGCCGGACAGCCGCCAGCCTGCGCGCGATACCGAGGAATTCGCGGCGCAGGAGGACTACCGGGCGTTACTGGAAGGACTGTGACCCTGCGGTTGTGGCTACTGGCCCTATCGCTGGCAAGCCAGCTCCCACAGGTCCGGCACATGCAGTACCTGTGGGAGCTGGCTTGCCAGCGATGAGGCCGGGCCATGCAACACAAGGGCTGCGGTTCAGTCCGGAATCCGCAGCGACTGCCCCGGATAGATCTTGTCCGGATGGCTCAGCATCGGTTTGTTGGCCTCGAAGATCTTGTTGTACTGGTTGGCATTACCATAGACCGCCAGCGAGATGGCGCTGAGCGTGTCCCCCTTCTTCACCACCACGAACCGCGCTGCGGCGACGACCGGCCCGGTCACCGTGATCTGGTCATCCACCGACGCCACCCCGGCGATATTGCCCAGCGCGAGAAGAATCTTCTCTTTCTCCTCCTGACTGCCCACCTCGCCGGTGACCGTAACCTTGTCGCCCTCCACCGTGGCCTGCACATTGGGGTTGCCGAGCCCCACCTTGGCCACGTGCTCCTTGAGCTGCTCCGCGGCATTGGCATTGCCGGGCGTCAGCAGATCGATGAGTTTTTCCCCCGCTTCTTTCACGAAACTGAACAGACTCATAGCGCTCTCCCTGATTAAGGAATCTCGGAGCCCACAGTCTAGGTCAGGTTAGAATGCCCCGCCCGCCAGCCCCCGAGACGACGATGGACATCAAACAGCTGAAATTCCTCATCGCCCTGGACGAAACCCGCCACTTCGGCCAGGCCGCCGCACTGTGCCACGTGACCCAGCCGACCCTGTCGATGCGCCTGCGCAACCTGGAGCGTGAGCTGGGCCTGGAGCTGGTCAATCGCGGTCAGCGCTTCGAAGGCTTTACTGCCCAGGGCGAGCGGGTGCTGGCCTGGGCGCGCTCGGTACTGGCCGCCTACGACGGCCTGCAGGCCGAGGCCGCCGCCTGCCGCGGGCATCTGGCCGGGACCCTGCGCCTGGGCATGGTGCCGCTGTCCAGCTTCGACCCGCTGCCACTGCTGCAACGCCTGCACCGCCAGCACCCGGAGCTGGCCTTCGAACTCAGCGCCCTGAGTTCCGAGCAAATCCTCGAACAGCTCACCAGCAATCGCCTCGACCTCGGCCTGTCATACCTGGAGCGCCTCGACCAGGAGCGCTTCGAAGCCCTGCCGCTGGGCGAGTCGCCCATGGGCCTGCTGTACGACCCGGCGCACTTCCACTTCGACGACGCCCCGCTGCACTGGGAAGCCCTGGCCGAACTGCCGCTGGGCCTGCTCACCGCCGGCATGCACTTCCGCCAGTCGGTGGACCACAACTTCCACAGCCGCGGCATCACCCCGCGCCTGTTGTTGCAGACCGATGCCGTCCATCAGTTGGTCCAGGCCGTGCACGGCGGCCTGTGCTGCGCGGTGATGCCGCTAGGCAGCGGCCTTGAGGCGGTGACCGGCGGCCTGCGCCTGCACCCCATCGAACAGGCCAGCACCCTCGCCCCGCTGGGCCTGATCATGCGCCGCACGGCACCGCGCTCGGCGCTGGCCGAAGCCTGCATCGCCGAATACCGGAAATTGCTCGACGAACAGTGATCGACGGCCTCTATCAAGGCATCGGCACAAGCGATTAGACGATACCCGAGCACAGGCCTAGGCTTAGAAGTCGAATTAGCCTTGCCGGTATTCCAATAAATGAGCAGCAAGCCTCCGGTTTGCGCGGCCTCCACAAGCCTGGAAGCCCCTGCCGCCAGCGTGCGTTACGAGTACAGCGAACTCGAAGACCAGTCCCCCGCCAGCGCCGACCTCGCCGAGGAAGTGGCCCTGGCCATCGCCTACAACGGCATCAGCCAGGCGGTGATGCTGGTCAGTCCCACCGATCTCGACGATTTCGTGGTGGGGTTCAGCATCGGTAGCGGCATCGTCGACAGCGACGACGACATCTACGACATCAAGCTTTCCGGTAGCGGTTCGGCCCTGCACGCCCAGGTGGAAATCGCCAGCCGGGCGTTCTGGAACCTCAAGACCCAGCGCCGCCAACTGGCCGGCACCAGCGGCTGCGGCCTGTGCGGCGTGGAAGCCGTGGAACAGGCCCTGCCCGACCTCAAGGTGCTGCCCGGCGCGCCGCTGCCGCCCGCTGAATGGCTGGTCGGCCTGCGCCAGCGCATCGGCGAGTTCCAGCCCCTTGGCCAGCACTGCGGCGCGGTCCACGCGGCGGCGTTCATGGACGCCAGCGGCAAGCTGCTGCTGGGCCGCGAGGATATCGGCCGGCACAACGCCCTCGACAAGCTGATCGGTGCCCTGGTCCGCCAGCGCATCGACACTCAAGGCGGCCTGGCCGTGGTCACCAGCCGCTGCAGCCTGGAGCTGATCCAGAAAGTCCTGCGCGCCGGCATCCAGACCCTGGTCAGCCTGTCGTCACCTACCGGCCTGGCCCTGCAATGGGCCCGGCGCCACAACCTGAACCTCATCCACCTGCCGCAGCACAGTGCACCAAGGGTCTACAGCCCTGCACGGGAGAATCGATCGTGAGCCTGCATCATCAAGCCGACCAGAAACCCGTTCCGCGCTACAAACCGTACAACGGCGCCGCCGGCGGCTGGGGTGCGCTGCGCAGCGTGGTCCAGGCGTGGGTCGGCAGCGACAACGCCCTGAAGAACATCCGCGCCCTGCTCAAGACCAACCAGAACGGCGGTTTCGACTGTCCTGGTTGCGCCTGGGGCGACTCGCCGGAACACGGCATGGTCAAGTTCTGCGAGAACGGCGCCAAGGCGGTGAACTGGGAAGCGACCAAGCGCCGTGTCGACCCGACCTTCTTCGCCCGCCACAGCGTCACCTCGCTGCTCGGCCAGAGCGACTACTGGCTGGAATACCAGGGCCGGCTGACCGACCCGATGGTCTATGACCCGGTCGGCGACCGCTACCGGCCGATCGCCTGGGACGATGCCTTCGCCCTGATCGCCCGTCACCTGAACGCGCTGGAAAGTCCGGACCAGGCCGAGTTCTACACCTCGGGCCGGGCCAGCAACGAAGCCGCCTACCTCTATCAGCTGTTCGTCCGCGCCTTTGGCACCAACAACTTCCCGGACTGCTCGAACATGTGCCACGAGGCCAGCGGCGTGGCCTTGAGCCAGAGCGTCGGGGTCGGCAAGGGCACGGTCACCTTCGATGACTTCGAGCACGCCGACGCCATCTTCGTCTGGGGCCAGAACCCCGGCACCAACCACCCGCGCATGCTCGAACCGCTGCGCGAGGCGGTGGAGCGCGGCGCCCAGGTGGTGTGCATCAACCCGCTCAAGGAGCGCGGCCTGGAGCGTTTCCAGCACCCGCAGCACCCGATCGAGATGCTCACCAACGGCGACAAGCCGACCAACACCGCATTCTTCCGCCCGGCCCTGGGCGGCGACATGGCGATGATGCGCGGCATGGCCAAGTTCCTCCTGCAGTGGGAACGCGAGGCGCTGGCCAAGGGTGAGGAGCCGATCTTCGACCACGCCTTCATCGCCGAGCACACCGCCACCGTCGACGACTACCTGGCGGTGGTCGACGCCACCACCTGGGAGCAGATCGAAAACCAATCCGGCCTGACCCTGGGCGAGATCGAACTGGCTGCGCGGATGTACGTGAAGGCGAAGAACGTCATCATGTGCTGGGCCATGGGCATCACCCAGCACCGCCACTCGGTGCCGACCATCCAGGAAATCGCCAACCTCATGCTGCTGCGCGGCAACCTCGGCGTGCCGGGTTCCGGCCTGTGCCCGGTGCGCGGCCACAGCAACGTGCAGGGCGACCGCACCATGGGCATCAACGAGCGTCCGCCGGTAGCACTGCTGGATTCCCTGGAGCGCCGTTTCGGCTTCCCGGTGCCACGGCACAACGGCCACAACACCGTCGAGGCGATCCACGCCATGCTCGAAGGCCGGGCCAAGGTGTTCATCGGTCTGGGCGGCAACTTCGCCCAGGCCACCCCGGACACCGACCGCACCGCCCAGGCCATGCGCAACTGCGACCTGACCGTGCACATCAGCACCAAGCTCAACCGCAGCCACCTGATCCACGGCAAGGAAGCGCTGATCCTGCCGTGCTTCGGCCGCACCGATATCGACCAGCAGGGCGAAGGCCCGCAGGCGGTCACGGTGGAAGACTCGTTCAGCATGGTCCACGCCTCCAACGGCCAGCTCAAACCGCTGTCGCAGCAAATGCGTTCGGAGCCGGCGATCATTGCCGGTATCGCTGCGGCGACCGTCGGCAACCGGCCGGTGGACTGGAACTGGCTGATCGCCGACTACGACCGCATCCGCGACCTGATCGCCGACACCATTCCCGGTTTCGACCAGTTCAACGAGCGCCTGAAACACCCAGGCGGCTTCTACCTGGGCAACAACGCGGCGCAGCGGGTGTGGAAAACCGCCAGCGGCAAGGCCAACTTCAAGGCCAACCGCCTGCCGGACGACCTGATCCACGAAGGCGTGCGCGCCACTGGCAAGCTGCCGGACCTGATCATGCAATCGATGCGTTCCCATGATCAGTACAACACCACCATCTACGGCCTCGACGACCGTTATCGCGGGGTTCGCGGGCAGCGCAACGTACTGTTCGCCAACGAAGCCGACATCATCCGCCTGGGCTTCAACCCGGGGGACAAGGCCGACATCGTATCGCTGTGGGGTGATGGGCTGGAGCGGCGGGTGACCGGGTTTACCTTGCTGGCGTTCGATATCCCGGCGGGGCAGGCGGCGGCCTATTATCCGGAAGTGAACCCGTTGGTGCCGCTGGAGAGTGTCGGCGATGGCAGCCATACGCCGACGTCGAAGTTCGTCGCGATCCAGTTGAAGCCGGCCAGTTTCGAGGCCCGGATCATCTAGGTTGTTGCTTAGGGCCTCATCGCCGGCAACGCCGGCTCCCACAGGTATCGCGAACACCGCTGAACCTTGTGGGAGCCGGCGTTGCCGGCGATGAGGCCATCAAATCCACCACACAACCCTCAGAACGGCACATCCCCAAGGATCGTCGCCCGATGCATCACCCGCCGTTGCGGCCGGTAATCATCCACCGCGTAATGCTGGGTTACCCGGTTATCCCAGAACGCCACATCCCCCGCCTGCCAGCGCCAGCGAATGGTGAACTCCGGCCGCGTGGCATGGGCGAATAGCAGCTTCAAGATCGCCTCGCTTTCCTGCTCACTCAGCTCATTGATCCGCGTGGTGAAACCATCGCTGACGAACAGCGCCTTGCGCCCGCTCACCGGGTGCGTCCGTATCACCGGGTGCGAGATCGGTGGATTGGCCTTGCGCGTGGCTTCCCAGCGCGCCAGGTCTTCGGCGGTGCTGCCAAAGCGTTCCAGCGGGAATGACTTGGTGAAGTCATGGGTCGCAGTCAGCCCGTCGAGCAGGCGCTTCAGCGGCTCGGACAGGGCCTCGTAAGCCGCGATGCCACTGGCCCACAAGGTATCCCCACCAAACTCAGGCACCTGCTTGGCCGCCAGCACCGCGCCCAGCGCCGGGGTCGGCAGGAAGGTCACGTCGGTGTGCCAGATGGCGTTGTCGCGCACGTCGGTGACGGCGGTGTCGAGTATCAACACCTGTGGGGTGTCCGGTACGTTGGGGTAGATCGGGTGGATATGCAGGTCACCGAAGCGCGCGGCGAAATCCGCCTGCTGGCGCGGGGTGATCGACTGCTCGCGGAAGAACAGCACCTGGTGCGCGAGCAGGGCCTGCTCGATGGCATCGCGGGTGGTGGCGTCGATCTCGCGGCTGAGATCCACGCCAGTGATTTGCGCGCCGAGCGCCGGGCTCAGCGGGGTAATGATCAGGCTCATGTCTGTCTCACTAGAAAGTCGTTCAGTGGCTCTGGCCGTGCCACGGCACCAGCTTGCGTTGCAGGGCGCGCAGGCCCATTTCCAGGGCGAAGGCGATCAGGGCGATGACCAGGATGCCCAGCACCACCACATCGGTGACCAGGAACTGCGCCGCCGACTGGACCATGAAGCCCAGACCGCTGGTGGCCGCGATCAGCTCGGCGGCGACCAGGGTCGACCAGCCCACGCCCAGGCCGATGCGCACGCCGGTGAGGATGTCCGGCAAGGCGCTGGGCAGGATCACATGGCGGATCAGCTGCGCCTTGCTCGCTCCCAGCGACTGCGCCGCGCGCAGCTTGGCCGGGTCGACGGTGCGCACACCGGTGGCGGTGGCAATGGCGATCGGGGCGAAGATCGCCAGGTAGATCAGCAACACCTTGGACAGCTCGCCAATACCGCACCAGATCACGATCAGCGGCAGGTAGGCCAGCGGCGGGATCGGCCGGTAGAACTCGATCAGCGGGTCGAGAATGCCGCGGGCAATGCGGTTGTGGCCGATGGCAATGCCGATCGGGATCGCGGTGAGGATCGCCGCGCCCAAGGCCAGGCCGATACGGCTCAGGCTGGCACCCAGGTGCTGCCACAGCGTGGAATCCATATAGCCTTGGGTCAGCAGTACCCAGGCCTTGCTCAGCACGGCTTCCGGCGACGGCAGGAACAACGGTTCGATCCACTCCGCTGCGGTCACCAGCCACCACAGCAGCAACAGGCTGGCGAGGGTCAGGCCGCTGATCCAGCGGGTGCTCAAGGTACGTCGCACCCGTGGCGCGGCGACTGTAGGTTTGGCCGTTACCGGCAGTTCGAGGCTGCTCATGCGAACTCCCTGCGTTGCGAGAAGACCCGCGCCAGCACATGCTCGCGGGTTTCGATAAAGCGTGGATCGGACTTGATCGAGCGTGCCGATTCACCCGCCGCGTAGCGCTGGCCGAAGTCCAGGTGCAGACGCTCCACCACCCGACCGGGGTTGGGCGCCAGCAGGATCAGGTCGGTAGCGAGGAAGACCGCTTCCTCGATGTCGTGGGTAATCAGGAACACCGGCTTGGCCGTGCGCTGCCAGACCTGCAGCAGCAGTTCCTGCATCTGTTCGCGGGTGAAGGCATCGAGGGCGCCGAATGGCTCGTCCATCAGCAGCACCCGTGGGTCGGCGGCCAGCGCGCGGGCCAGGCCGACGCGCTGCTTCTGCCCGCCGGACAGTTGCCAGATGCGCCGTTCGGCGAAGTCGGCGAGATCGACCAAGGCAAGCATTTCCCGCGCCTTCTGCTCGCGCTGGGCACGGGGTACGCCGGCCAGTTCGAGACCGAAGGCGACGTTGGCCAGCACGTCCTGCCAGGGCAGCAGGGCATCGTCCTGGAACACCACGCCGCGCTCGGCGCCGGGGCCTTGCACCGGCACCCCGTCGAGGGTGATGCGTCCGGCGCTCGGGCTGACGAAGCCGGCGATCAGGTTGAGCAGCGAGGTCTTGCCGCTGCCGGAAGGGCCGAGGGCCACCAGCAATTGCTGGGGGCCAAGGCTCAGTGAGATATCGGACAGCACCGGTTCGGCGGCGCCGGGGTACTGTGCGCTGATGCGCTCCAGTTGCAGCAGGGCCATGACGACTCCGTGACTCAGTTGGTGATGAACTGCGCGCTGACGTACGGCGAATAGTCCGGCAGCACGGCCTCGACCTTGCCTTGTTCCTTGAGGAATTTGGCGGTGTCGGTGATGGCCTGGGTGGTCGGTGCGCCGAGGGCGGCGACCTGGTCACCGGCCAGCGGGAACACGTTGCCCTGCAGCAGACCCGGGATATCGCCGGCCTTGGCGCCGGACAGCTTGACCAGCTTGTCGACGTTGGCCTTGTCCGCCAGCCAGGCTTGCGGGTCCTTGCGGTAGTCGGCGTAGGCGTCGAGGGTCACCTTGGCGAAGGCCTTGACCACTTCGGGGTGCTTGGCGGCGAAGTCCTTGCGCACGATCCAGGCGTCGAAGGTCGGCGCGCCTTTCTTCGCCAGTTCGCCGGAGGTGATCAGCACCTTGCCATTTTCCTTGGCCACGCCCAGCGCCGGGTCCCAGACGTAGGTGGCGTCGATATCGCCGCGCTTCCAGGCGGCGGTAATGGCCGGTGGCGCGAGGTTGAGGATCTGCACTTTCGACGGGTCGATGTTCCACTGCTTCAGCGCCGCCAGCAGGCTGTAGTGGCCGGTGGAAACGAAAGGCACGGCGACTTTCTTGCCGACCAGGTCCTGGGGCGAAGTGATCCCGGCGCCGTCGCGGGCGACCAGGGCTTCGGCGGCGCCGATCTGGGTGGCGATCAGGAAGGTTTCCACCGGCAGCTTGCGGCTGGCGGCGGCGGCCAGCGGGCTGGAGCCGAGGTAGCCGATCTGCACGTCGCCGGAGGCCACGGCGGTGATCACGTCGGCGCCGTTATCGAATTTGCGCCAGTCGATGCTGGCCTTGCTGGCCTGCTCGTAACGGCCATCGACCTGAGCCACCTTGGCCGGGTCGACGGTGGTCTGGTAGGCGACGGTCAGGTCGGCAGCCTGCACGAACATGGCGGCACCGGCCAGGGTCAGGGCAGAAAACAGGCGCAACGGGGCGAAGAAGGTCATGACAGGACTCCTGGCGGGCGGGTTCGGTGGTGAGTGGTTGAAAGACTAATTGATCTAAGAAATTAAAAATAAATAACTTTTTAGAATTAGCTTAGGAGACAAATATTGATGGTGCTCTTGAGGGCCATATCGCTGGCAAGCCAGCTCCCACAAGGATTGTGAACACCGACCCTGTGGGAGCTGGCTTGCCAGCGATAGGGCCATTAAGAGCACCACAACTGTTGAACCTGTGTTGCCAGGGCAACAATCCGCTTTCTATCCATATTCCCAATCGTTAGTTCAAATAATTTTTATACACGATTACGGTATATGCACCGGACCACCGGACCCCAAGCACTTTCCCCGAAGATGAGGTCAGGTATGTCCAATCTCGCCACCACCACCGTCCATAGCGATCTGGACACGGCACCGCTGCTGCTCCCCGCCAAGGTCCTGCGCAGCGATGCCGAGGCCATCCAGGCCGCCCACGAGCTGGCCGCCATCGCCCGCCCCCAGGCCGGCAAGCGCGACCAGCAACGCAAGCTGCCCTGGGCCGAAGTCGAGCAGTTCACCCGCAGCGGCCTGGGCAGCATCAGCATTCCTCGTGAATACGGCGGACCAGGCCTGTCATTCAGCGCCCTGGCCGAAGTGTTCCGCGTCATCAGCGCCGCCGATCCGGCGCTGGGGCAGATTCCGCAGAACCAGGTCGGCATCCTCCAGCTGATCCGCGGCGCCGCCAGCGAACAGCAGAAAGAAGTGCTGTTCCAGTCCGTGCTGGACGGCTGGCGCATCGGCAATGCCGGGCCCGAGCGCGGCACGAAAAACACCCTGGAACTGAAGGCACGCATCACCCGCCAGGGCGACGGCTACGTGATCAGCGGCCAGAAGTTCTATTCCACCGGCGCCCTGTTCGCCCACTGGGTGGCAGTCAAGGCGCTCAACGACGAGGGCCGCCAGGTGATGGCCTTCGTCCGCCGTGGCAGCCCGGGGCTGCGCATCGTCGACGACTGGTCCGGCTTCGGCCAGCGCACCACCGCCAGCGGCACCGTGCTGCTCAATGAAGTGCCGGTTGAGGCCGAGCTGGTCATCGAAAACTGGCGCATCGGCGACACCCCGAACATCCAGGGCGCCGTGTCCCAGCTGATCCAGGCCGCCATCGACGCGGGCATCGCCGAAGCGGCCATCGACGACACCATCGCCTTCGTCCGCGAACGCGCCCGGCCGTGGATCGATGCCGGGGTCGAACGGGCCGGCGACGACCCTTACGTGATCGCCGATATCGGCCGCCTCAAGCTCGAACTGCACGCCACCAATGCCCTGCTGGCCAAGGCCGCCAGGGTGCTGGACGAGGTCAACGCCGCGCCGGTGACCGTCGAATCCGCCGCCCGCGCTTCCATCGCCGTGGCCGAGGCCAAGGTACTGAGCACCGAGATTTCCCTGCTCGCCAGCGAGAAGCTGCTGGAGCTGTCCGGCAGCCGCGCCACCCTCGCCGAATTCAACCTCGACCGCCACTGGCGCAACGCCCGGGTGCACACCCTGCACGACCCGGTGCGCTGGAAATACCACGCAGTCGGCGCCTACCACCTCAACGGCACCCTGCCCGCCCGGCATTCCTGGATTTGACCAGACCACTGGAGCCCCTTCGATGAGCCACGTATCCCTTCCGCACTACAACGTGCCCGTGATCGCCGACGACGCCCAGGCTTTGGCCGTCGCCGAACAGATTGCCGGGCAACTGCAACAGGACAGCATCCTGCGCGACCGCGAACGGCGCCTGCCCCATGCCGAACTGGAGCTGTTCTCGCGCTCCGGCCTGTGGGGCATCAGCGTGCCGAAAGCCTATGGCGGCGCCGGTGTGTCCAGCGTCACCCTGGCAAAAGTCATCGCCCGTATCGCCCAGGCCGACAGCTCCCTGGGGCAGATTCCACAGAACCATTTCTACGCCCTCGAAGTGCTGCGGGTGAACGGCAGCGAAGCGCAGAAACAGCGCCTCTACGCCGAGGTGCTGGCCGGCGTGCGCTTCGGCAATGCGCTGGCCGAACTGGGCACCAAGACCGCCCACGACCGCACCACCCGCCTGACCCGCGACGGCGAAGCTTTCCGTATCAACGGCCGCAAGTTCTACGCGACCGGTGCCATCTACGCCCAGCGCATCCCGACCTCGGTGGGCGATGAAAACGGCGCGCAGCAACTGGCCTTCGTCCCCGCCGACAGCGCCGGCCTGAAGGTCATCGACGACTGGAGCGGCTTCGGCCAGCGCACCACCGGCAGCGGTTCGGTGGTGTTCGATAACGTGCGGGTCGATGCCGAGGATGTGGTGCCGTTCCAGAGCGCCTTCGAGCGGCCAACCCCGGTCGGCCCGCTGGCGCAGATTCTTCATGCCGCCATCGACACCGGCATCGCTCGCGCTGCCTACGAGGACGCCCTGCACTTCGTGCGCACCCGCACCCGGCCGTGGATCGACTCCGGCAACGACAAGGCCAGCGAAGACCCGCTGACCCTGAAATCCGTCGGCCACCTGGCGATCCGTCTGCATGCCGCCGAAGCCCTGCTGGAGCGCGCCGGCGAGTTCCTCGACCGCGCCCAGGCCGAACCCGACGCCGGGAGCGTCGCCGCCGCCTCCATCGCCGTGGCCGAGGCCCGCGCCATCAGCACCGAGATCTCCCTGGCCGCCGGCAGCACCCTGTTCGAACTGGCCGGCAGCCAGGCCACCCTCGCCGAGCACGGCCTCGACCGCCACTGGCGCAACGCCCGCACCCACACCCTGCACGATCCGGTGCGCTGGAAGTACCACGCCATCGGCGACTACTACCTGAACGACCGCAACCCACCGCTGCGGGGGACCATCTGATGGCGAAGAAGAAGATCCTCCTCAACGCCTTCAACATGAACTGCGTCGGGCATATCAACCATGGCCTGTGGACCCATCCACGGGATACGTCGAGCCAGTACAAGACCATCGAGTACTGGACCGAACTGGCGAAGCTGCTGGAGCGCGGGCTGTTCGACGGCCTGTTCCTCGCCGATATCGTCGGCGTCTACGACGTCTACCAGCAGTCGGTGGACGTGCCGCTGAAGGAGTCGATCCAGTTGCCGGTCAACGACCCGCTGCTGCTGGTCTCGGCCATGGCCGCGGTGACGCAGAACCTCGGCTTCGGCCTCACCGCCAACCTCACCTACGAGCCGCCCTACCTGTTCGCCCGGCGTCTTTCCACCCTCGACCACCTGAGCCGTGGCCGGGTCGGCTGGAACATCGTCACCGGCTACCTGGACAGCGCCGCCAAGGCCATGGGCCTGGACGCCCAGCCCGAGCACGACCGTCGCTACGACCAGGCCGACGAGTACCTGGAAGTGCTGTACAAGCTGCTCGAAGGCAGCTGGGAAAACGATGCGGTGATCGAGGATCGCCAGCAGCGCATCTACGCCCGCCCGGACAAGGTGCACAAGGTTCGCCACCACGGCGAGTTCTACAAGGTCGAGGGCTATCACCTCAGCGAGCCGTCGCCGCAGCGCACCCCGGTGCTGTTCCAGGCTGGCGCCTCGGAGCGCGGCCTGGCCTTCGCCGGGCAGCACGCCGAATGCGTGTTCATCAGTGGCCAGACCCGCGCCGCCACCCGCGCCCAGGTCGACAAGGTGCGTGCCGCCGCCCTCGCCGCCGGGCGTGATGCCGAGGCGATCAAGGTGTTCATGGGCATCACTGTGATCGTCGCGCCGACCGAGGAACAGGCCCGCGCCAAGCACGCCGAATACCTGCGCCATGCCAGCGCCGAAGCCGGCGTCGCGCACTTCTCCAGCTCCACCGGTATCGACTTCTCCGCCTACGAGCTGGACGAACCGATCCAGTACGTGAAGAGCAACGCCATCCAGTCGGCCACCAAGAACCTGCAAAGCAACGACTGGACCCGCCGTCGCCTGCTCGACCAGCACGCCCTCGGCGGGCGCTACATCACCCTGGTCGGCTCGCCGCAGCAGGTGGCCGACGAACTTGAAGGCTGGATCGCCGACACCGGCCTGGACGGTTTCAACCTGGCCCGCACCGTCACCCCGGAAAGCTACGAAGACTTCATCGACCTGGTCATCCCCGAGCTGCAACAACGCGGCTCGTACAAGACCGCCTACGACACCGGCAGCCTGCGCCAGAAGCTGTTCCCGCAGGGCACTGCCCACCTGCCCGCCGACCATCCCGGCGCCGGCTACCGCCAGCACACCCAGACCGCACAACACCACGGAGCGCTCCAGCATGCTTAAGACCCTTATCGGCCGCCCCGTCGCGGCCCTCGCCCTGTCCCTCGGCCTGATCGGCGCCAGCCATGCCGCTGAGGCCCTCAAGGTCGGCACCACCGCCGCCTTCGCCGTACCGTTGGAAGCAGCGGTGAGCGAGGCGAAGAAACAGGGACTGGATGTCGAGCTGATCGAATTCAGCGACTGGATCGCGCCCAACGTCAGCCTCAATGCCGGGGACATCGACGTGAACTACTTCCAGCACATCCCCTTCCTGGAGAACGCCAAGGCCGCCGGCGGCTTCGACCTGGTGCCCTACGCGCCGGGGATCATCAACAACGTCGGCCTGTACTCGAAGAAGTACAAAAGCTTCGACGAACTGCCGCAAGGCGCCACCGTGGCCATCGCCAACGACCCGATCAACAGCGGGCGCGGCCTGCAATTGCTGGCGAAAGCCGGTTTGATCACCCTCAAGCCGGGCGTTGGCTACAAGGCCACCGAAGAAGACATCATCGCCAACCCGAAGAAGATCAAGATCCTTCAGGTCGAGGCCGTGCAACTGGTGCGCGCCTACGATGACGCCGACCTGGTCCAGGGCTACCCGCACTACATCCGCCTGGCCAAGACCTTCGATGCCGAGTCGGCGCTGCTGTTCGACGGCATCGACCACAAGGAATACGTGATCCAGTTCGTGATCAAACCGAAGAGCAAGGACGACCCGCGCCTGGCCAAATTCATCGATATCTACCAGCACTCGCCGGTAGTCCGCGCGGCCCTCGACAAGGCCCACGGCAAGCTCTACCAGCCGGGCTGGGAGAGCTGAGATGAGCAGCGCCAACGCCCACGTTGCGCGGGATGCGCCGCCCCTCGGGACACCGCGCCCGAGTCCGCACCGGGCACTGCACCCGGAACTGAACAGCGCCCATGTGCGCTTCGTCGGCCTGCACAAGACCTACCCGGGGCAGGACGCCCCGGCCCTGGCCGATATCGACCTGAACATCCAGCACGGCGAGATCTTCGGCATCATCGGCCGCAGCGGCGCCGGCAAGTCGTCGCTGATCCGCACCATCAACCGCCTGGAACAACCCAGCGGCGGACGGGTGCTGATCGACCAGGTGGATATCGCCGAGTACGACGAGGACAAGCTGGTGGCGCTGCGTCGGCGCATCGGCATGATCTTCCAGCACTTCAACCTGATGTCGGCCAAGACCGTGTGGCAAAACGTCGAGCTGCCGCTGAAGGTGGCCGGGGTGCCCAAGGCCGAACGGCGGCGCAAGGTGGAGGCGCTGCTGGAACTGGTCGGCTTGCAGGAAAAGCATCACGTCTATCCGGCACAACTGTCCGGCGGGCAGAAGCAGCGTGTCGGCATCGCCCGCGCGCTGGTGCATGACCCGGCGATCCTGCTGTGCGACGAAGCCACCTCGGCGCTGGACCCGGAGACCACCGAATCGATTCTCGGCCTGCTGCGCGATATCAACCAGCGGCTGGGCCTGACCATCGTCCTCATCACTCACGAGATGGCGGTGATCCGCGATATCTGCCAGCGCGTGGTGGTATTGGAGCGCGGGCGCATCGTCGAGCAGGGCGAGGTGTGGCAGGTGTTTGGTGATCCGCAGCATGAGGTCAGCAAGACCCTGCTCGCGCCGTTGCAGCCGGCCTTGCCGCCGTCGTTGCTGGATCGTTTGCTGCCGACCGCTCCGGATTCACGGGCGGCGCTGGTACTGCGCTTGCGGGTCAGCGGGCAGGATCGCGAGGCGCCGGATCTGTCGGCGCTGTTTTCCGCGCTGGGCGGCAAGGTCAGCCTGTTGCAGGGCGGTATCGAACCGATCCAGGAGCGGGCGCTGGGGCAACTGGTGATCTCGGTGGCCGGTTCGATCCATGCCCATGAGGTGATTATCGAGCGTGCCCGAGGCTGGGCAGCGCAGGTGGAGGTGCTGGGCTATGTGGTTTGATCGCTTGTTGCAGGGGGTGATCGACACCCTGCTGATGGTCGGCGTGTCATCGCTGATCGCCTTGCTGGTGGGGATTCCGCTGGCAGTGATTTTGGTCACCAGCGGCAAGGGCGGGATCTTCGAAGCGCCGAACGTGAACCGGGTCCTGGGTGCCTTCGTCAACCTGTTCCGCTCGATTCCGTTCCTGATTTTGATGGTCGCGCTGATTCCCTTTACCCGGCTGATCGTCGGTACCACTTATGGCGTGTGGGCGGCGGTGGTACCACTGACCATCGCCGCCACGCCGTTCTTTGCGCGGATTGCCGAGGTGAGCTTGCGCGAAGTGGATCACGGCCTGATCGAAGCAGCCCAGGCCATGGGCTGCCGGCGCTGGCATATCGTCTGGCATGTGCTGTTGCCGGAAGCGCTGCCGGGGATCGTCGGCGGCTTCACCATCACCCTGGTGACCATGATCAACTCCTCGGCCATGGCCGGCGCGATTGGCGCGGGTGGATTGGGGGACATTGCCTATCGGTATGGGTATCAGCGCTTCGACAGCCAGATCATGCTCACGGTGATCGTCATGCTGGTGGTGCTGGTGGCGTTGATCCAGGTGAGTGGGGATAGGTTGGCGCGGCGGTTGAACAAGCGTTGATCTTTCGGGCGCTATCGCTGGCAAGCCAGCTCCCACAGTGACCGAGTGCACCGCCGAACCTGTGGGAGCTGGCTTGCCAGCGATGGGGCCTACAGCCACACAGCATCCCAATGGGGATAATCACCGGCCTTCCTGACCAGGCCGGCCCTGATCGGGTTGGCCACTATGTAGCGGGCGACAGCCTGGATATCTTCTTCCCGTCGCAGCGCCCGGTCATGAAACCCCTGCTGCCACAGGCGACCCTGCCTGCCACAAGCCTTGTTCACGAGCACAGTGCTGCGGGATTTAAAACGGCGCATCAGGGTCTTCAAGGTCACATGCCTCAGCTCGATCAACCAGTGAAGGTGATCGGGCATCAGCACCCAGGCCAGGGAAGTCACCGAACCCTCCTGTTCTGCCAATCGAAGCTGATCTATGACTCGGCGGGCCAGGTTGAAGTGGCTGAAAATGGGAACTCGCTGCTCGGTGGCAGTGGTCAGCACATACAGCCTGCCGGGCTCTGAAAACCGGCCGCGGCGCAGGCGATGGGAAGAGGGACGATCCATGTCTGACTCCTTGAACGTGGAAAACTCAAGGTAGCTTCGGGTCATGGAGCACGAGGTGAGGCATTGATTCCTATTGTGTCTGTCCTGGCCCTATCGCTGGCAAGCCAGCTCCCACAGTGACCGAGTGCACCGCTGCCCCTGTGGGAGCTGGCTTGCCAGCGATTGGGCCCTCAGCCTTCCTGCGGCTCCTTGATCCTGTACCAGGCCACATACAACGCCGGCAGGAACAGCAAGGTCAGCAAGGTCGCGACGATGATCCCGCCGATCATGGCGTAGGCCATCGGCCCCCAGAACACTTCCCGGGCGATCGGGATCATGCCCAGGCTGGCCGCCGCGGCGGTGAGCAGGATCGGCCGGCGCCGGTGGTTGGTGGCTTCCACCACGGCATCCCAGGGCGCATAGCCCTGCGCTTCGTATTCGTCGATCTGGGTCACCAGGATCACCGAGTTGCGGATGATGATGCCGATCAGCGCGAGAATCCCGAGAATCGCCACAAAGCCCATCGGCGTGCCCGTCGGCACCAGCGCCAGGACCACGCCGATCAGCCCCAGCGGGGCGACGCTGGCGACCAGGAACAGCTTCTGCACGCTGTGCAGCTGGATCATCAGGAAGGTCGCCATCAGGAACAGCATCAGCGGAATGACCTTGGCAATCGGCCCCTGGGCCTTGCCGCTCTCTTCCACCGTACCGCCAGTGGCCACCTCGTACCCGGTGGGCAGCTTGCCGGCGAATTCGTCGATCTTCGGCTGCAGCTGCTTGACCAGATCGGTGGGCTGAATCTCATCGCGCACCGAGGCCTTGATGGTGATGGTCGGCTTGCGATCACGCCGCCACACCAGCGGCTGCTCCAGCTCGTAACGCACCGTGGCAAAGGCCAGCAGCGGGATCGAAACCCCGCTGGGCGTGACGATCTGCAGGTTCTGCAGGGTCTGCGGCGATCCCCGTTCGCTGTCCTCGGCCCGGGCCACCACATCGACCAGGTAGATGTTGTCGTGCACCTCGGTCACCGGCGCACCGCTGACGATGCTGTTCATGATGTTCGCCACATCTTCCGACGACAGCCCGAGCTGGCGCGCCTTGTCCTGGGCGATGTCGATGCGCAGCACCTTACCCGGCTCGTTCCAGTCGTAGATCATCTCGCCGATGTGCGGGTTGCTGTCGAGCAGGGTGGCCAGGTCGATGGCGTGCCTGCGCACCTGGTCGATGTCCTTGCCGCTGACCCGGTACTGGATCGGCCGCCCCACCGGCGGGCCCATTTCCAGGCCCTGGACGTTGCTGCCAATGCCGACGAAGTCGTCACGCAGGCGCTTCTGCAGCCGCACCTTGAGCGCCTCACGGGACTCCAGGCCCTTGCTCACCACCACCAGCTGGGCGTAGTAGGGGTTTTGCAGTTGCTGGTCCAGCGGCAGGTAGAAACGCACCGCGCCCTGGCCGATGTAGGTGCTCCAGTGGTCGATGTCCGGGTCGTCCTTGAGGCTGGCTTCGAAGCGATCGACCACCTTGCGGGTTTCCTCGATCGAGGCGTTCTGCGGCAGGTTGATATCCACCAGCAGCTCCGGCCGGTCGGAGTTGGGGAAGAACTGGTTCTGCACGAAGCGCATGCAGAAGATCGCCAGGGCAAACAGCACCACGGTGCCGACGATGGTCAGCCAGCGGTGGCGCATGCACCACAGCAGGCCGCCGTGGAAGGCGTTGCCGAGACGCCCGGGCTTTTCCTCGTGCTTCTTCAGCGAGGTGCTGAGCAGGTGCACGCCGAGTACCGGGGCGAACAGCACGGCGACGATCCACGAGACGATCAGCGCCACGGCGATCACCGCAAACAGGGTAAAGGTGTACTCCCCCGCCGAACTGGCGTTGAGGCCGATGGGCACGAAGCCGGCCACGGTCACCAGGGTCCCGGTGAGCATCGGGAAGGCGGTGGAGGTGTAGGCGAAGGTCGCCGCCTGCTCCTTGCTATCGCCCATTTCCAGGCGGGTAACCATCACCTCGACGGTGATCATGGCGTCGTCCACCAGCAGGCCGAGGGCGATGATCAGCGCGCCGAGGGAGATCCGCTGCATGGTGATGCCGCTGTACTCCATGAACACGAAGACCATCGCCAGCACCAGCGGGATCGAGCAGGCCACCACCAGGCCAGCGCGCATGCCGAGGCTGACGAAGCTCACCAGCAGCACGATCACCACCGCCTCGAACAGCGCACTGGTGAAACCGCCGACCGCCTCCTTCACCACCACCGCCTGGTCGGACACGGTGAACACACCCACGCCCACCGGCAGTTCGGTGATGACCTGGTCCATCTTCTCCTGCAACAACTGGCCGAACACCTGCATGTTGCCGCCGGCCTTCATGCCGATCGCCAGGCCGATGGCGTCGTGGCCGTTGTAGCGGAACAGCACCTTGGGCGGGTCGGCATAGCCGCGCTGGATATCGGCGATATCGGCCAGGCGGTAGAAGCGGTCGTCGAGCCGCAGGTTGACCTCGGCCAGGTCCTTCTGCGAGGCGAACTGCCCGCTGGTGCGCACCGAGATCCGTTCCGGCCCGGCCTCGATCACCCCCGCCGGAGTCACCGCGTTCTGCGCCTGCAGGGCCTGCACCACCTGGCGCTGGTCGATGCCCAGGGCCGCCAGCTTGCGGGTGGAGAAGTTCAGGTAGATCACTTCGTCCTGGGTACCGATCATTTCGACCTTGCCCAGGTTCGGCACGTCGCGGATTTCCGCGCGCACCTGTTCCACATAATCACGCAGCTCGCGCAGGCTCAGGCCGTCGGCGGTGAAGGCGTAGATCGAGCCGAACACATCGCCGAACTCGTCGTTGAAGCCCGGCCCCTGGATGCCCTGGGGAAATTCGCCGCGGATGTCCTGGACCTTCTTGCGCACCTGGTACCAGATCTGCGGGATGTCGGCGGCCTTGGTGGTGTCGCGCAGGTACACGTAGACCGTGGACTCGCCGGGCCGGGTGTAGCTTTTCACGTAGTCGAGGGAGTCGAGCTCTTCGAGCTTCTTCTCGATGCGGTCGGTGACCTGGAGCAGGGTTTCTTCCTGGGTCGCGCCGGGCCAGCGGGTCTGGATCACCATGGTCTTGATGGTGAAGGACGGGTCTTCCTCACGCCCGAGATTGAGGTAGGAGAACACCCCCATCAGCAGCGCGACGAACATCAGGTACCAGACGAACGATTGGTGGCGCAGGGCCCATTCGGAGAGGTTGAAGCTTCCTTTCATGGGGTTTCCTCATCGACCACGACCTTCTGCCCCGGCTTGAGGCTGTTGACCCCGGCAGTGACCACCCTTTCGCCGGGCTGCACACCCGAGGCCAGCAGGACCGAGCCCTGCCTGCGCTGGAGCACCTGCACCTCACGCGGATTGACCACCTTCTGCCGGGTATCGACGATCCACACCCGGGTCTTGCCGTCCACGTCCTGCAGGGCGCTGGCCGGGATTTCGCTGCGCGGGGCGACCGCCGAGCTGAGAGTGACGCTGATCGAGGTGCCCAGGCGGAAGCCCTCCGGGGTCTCGTCCAGGGTCAGGCGGACGCGCCGGGTACGGGTGCTGGCATCGGCCTGGGGTTCGATCTCGCGGATCACGGCGCGGCTGCGGATGCTGCTGTCGAGCTGGGCCATCACGATGAATTCGACGCCCTTGGACAGCTCGTCGGCCAGCGCCGTCGGCAGGTCGATCACCGCCTCCTTGACGTCCGGCCGCGCCAGGGTGACCACCGCCTGCCCGACCGCCACGGTCTGCCCCGCCTCGGCCTTCCAGTCGGTGACCACCGCCGCGTGATCGGTGCGCAGCTCGGCATAACCGAGCTGGTCCCTGGCCTGCTGCAGCGCAGCCTTGGCCTGTTCGAGGCTGGCACCGGTGGTTTTCAGGTCGGTCTGGGCGACATCGAGTTGCGCCTGGGCGCCGACGCCACGGTCGTAGAGTTGTTGCTGGCGGCGGGCATTGGCCTGGGCATTGATCCATTGCGCCTCGACCCTGGCCAGATCGCCCTCGGCGGCACGCAACTGGTTGCGCTGGTCGGTGGGATCGAGGCTGGCCAGCACGTCCCCAGGTTGCACGGTGGCGCCGACATCGACCCAGCGCCGCGAAATGCGCCCGCCAACGCGGAAACCCAGGGTGCTTTCATAGCGGGCCTGGATGGTCCCGGCGAAACGTCCAAGGTCGAGCGAGTCCTGGGTGCGGACCGGGACCGAGAGCACCGGGCGGACCGGCTCCGGCTTGTCCTTGTCGCTCCCGCAGGCGGCCAGCAACAGACACCCCACCAGCATCAGCGACCTGTTCATTGCTGCAACCCCGCCTTGGTGTTATCGGCAATCTCCACCAGCATGCCGGGGTGCAGCAACTGGCCGCCGAGGACCACCACCGACTGGCCGCTTTCCAGGCCATCGCTGACCACCACCTTGCCGGTCAGGTAGCGGCCGACCGTGACCTTGTGCAGTTGCACCTTGTTGTCCTGCCCCACCAGCCACACCGCCGGCTCGCTCAGGTCCTTGGTCAGGGCCGACCAGGGCAGTTCTACCCCCGGCTTGCCTTTGGCGTTGCCGGTGGCGCTGACCGCCGAGCCCAGGTCCATGCCCGCCGGCACCTTGTCCAGGGCCACCTTGACCTGCACCGTGCCGCTTTGCGCCGACACCGTCGGGGTGATTTCCCGTACCCGGCCGGTGGTCTGCACCTTTGGATCGTCGATCAGGCTGACGGTGATCGACTTCTCGCTGTCCGGCGCCAGCAGCAGCGACTCATAGACGTTGAACACCGCATCGCGCCCGCCATCCCGGGCCAGGCTGAAGATCGGCACCGTGGCCTGGACCACCTGGCCGACCTCGGCCTGCCGCTCGGTGATGACCCCGGCAGCGTCCGCCACCAGTTCGGTGTAGCCGAGTTGTTCGTTGGCATTGGCCAGTTGCGCCTCGGCGGCCTTCAGCGCGCTCTGGCTGCTGCGCAGGGCGGCCTGGGCCGAGTCGTATTCGCTCTGGCTGGTGTAGCCCTTGGGCAGGAGTTTCTGCTGGCGCACGAAGGCCGCCGCGCTCTGCGTGACCCGCGCCCGCGCCGCCAGCACTTCGGCCCTGGCCGAGTCGACATTGGTCTGCAGGTCCTTGGGATCGAGGCGCGCCAGCACCTGGTTGGCCTTGACGTGATCGCCGACATCGACGCTACGGGAAATGATCTTGCCGCCCACGCGGAACGACAGGTCGCTGTGGACCTGGGCCTGCACGTCACCGGTCAGGGTCACCTGGGCGGCGAAATCGCCCGGCTCGACCTTCTGCACCGCCACCCGTGGCCGCTGCGGCTGCTCGGCGGGCTTTTCGCCACAGCCGCCCAGCAGCAGGACCGCGCACAGGATCCAACAAGAACGCGACAGCATCATGCGGGCTCCTTTGCATGGGCCGGTTCAGGGAGGGAACGTGATCGAAGCGTGTGTCAGCTTAGATCAGGGGTCTGGATACTGCCCGCACGCCAGAAGAGAAGGCTCCTGCGCCGGGCCGATATGCCTCAGTCACCTGACGCAGGTGGTTGGTTCAATTGGAGTTATCGCCTTGGAGGCGAGGCCCGGGATTTGGATTTGCGGATATCCGCCCCGGTCTTCCTGGCCCGGGCATCCACGCTGGCCCCTGACCATAGGGCGCCGGCCAGGTTGAATGCCTGCCCCACCTGCCCCCCAGGTCCCGCGACGGCCGCCCATTCCCTGGCGGCCTTGAAGTGGGCCGTGGTGTTGGAGATGTCCCCGGTCTCCACGGCCTTGGAGAGGTTCACGTATTTCTCGGCGTGCGCCACGCTCAGCGAGGTATCACCGTGGCTGCTCAGGTTTGCGTTGGTCGAACGCAACGCCGTTGTGAACGACGACGGGTTTTCTATCCCGGCCACCTCGTTCTCGATGATCGCGCGGGCTCGCGATGAGGGCTCGCCACTGAAGGAATTCCGCCGGAATAGCGACTTGTGCGAGACCCCCACGAAGTCGCGGACCTTGTCGAACAAACCACCGACCAGCACGCTGCCCAGCGCCACCCCGCCAAGCACCATGACCAGCGTGCCGACGTCGAACGAGTTGCCGTTGCTACCCTCTTTGCCCGAACCCGCGAGGGACATCACCACGCCACCGACCAGGTCGGGAACAGCCGACAACAGGTTGAGCATCACGAAATGCCCGGTCGGATCCCGTCCGTTCACCGGGTCGCCCAGGCAATAGGCATAGGCATTCAGACCGCCACGGGCGAACGGGCTCCAGCTATCCGGAGCGTTGAAGCGCATCAGTACCGGGTTGTAGCCGCGGTAGCCGTTGCCCAGCAGGTAATGCCCGGTGCACACCTCGATCAGTTCGCCATTGAACCCGCAACGTCCAGGACGGTGCAGGGGGTTGGCTGCGTTGGGTTCTGCCGGACGAGACGGTTGCATGGTCGGCACCTGCGGCTAGCAGAGAACATGGGCTTCAGGATAAAGCCCTGCGGGCCCGCCGCGAACCTGACAGAACTATCAGGCTCGATGAACGGCAGGCCCCGGTCGCTCAACTCAACCCTGCCACTTGCCGCCTTCGACGATCACGCTTTCCGGCTTGGTGTCGTCGCTCAGTTCCTTGCGCACGTACTGGTCATACAGCTTGAGCAGGTACTTCTGCTCGCCCAGGCGCGCCAGTTCGGCGTTGACCCAGTCACGCAGCTCGATATTGCCCTTCTTCACCGCCGGGGCGATCGGCGCTTCTTCGCCGAGCAGTTCCGGCAGCACGCGGTAGCCCGGGTTCTGCTTGGACCAGCTGAACAGGATCAGGTTGTCCTGGGCATAGGCATCGCCACGGCCGTTGGCCAGGGCCTGCAGGGACTCGCTGTTCTTCTCGAACTTGAGCAGCTTCCAGTCCGGGTGGTTCTTGGTCAGCCAGATGTCGGCGGTGGTACCGGTGGTGACGATGGTGGTCTTGTCGGCCAGGTCGTCGAGCTTCTGCACGCTGCTGCCGTCAGCCACCAGCGCCTGCACGGCGACCCGCAGGTTGGGGTTGGTGAACTCCACCGCTTCCTTGCGCTCCGGGGTGACGGTCATGTTGGCCAGGATCAGGTCGACCTTGTCGCTCTGCAGGAAGGGAATGCGGCTGGCCGGCTCGACGGCGACGAACTCCACCTTGTTCTCGTCGCCCAGCAGCGACTTGGCGAAGGCGCGGCCGATATCGGTATCGAAGCCGACATAGCGCCCGCTTTCATCGACGAAGCCGAACGGCGGCTTGTCGGTGAAGACGCCGACGATCAGCTTGTCGCGGGCCTTGATGGTTTCCAGGTAGCTGGTGGCCGGGGCCGGCGTGGCAGCTGCGGATTTCGGCGCTTCGGCGGCCTTTTCGCAGCCGGCCAGCAGGGCCAGGCCGAATAGGGAAAGCAGCAGTTTCGAGGTCTTGGCAGTTTTCATATCAGTTCCTTTTGAGGTCTCTCGGGCAGGCTTTCTACGTAGGAGAATTTCTCCAGGAACTGCTGCGCGCGTGCGGTTTGCGGGTTCGTAAAGAAGCTCTCTGGGGTGCGCTGTTCAAGGATCCTGCCGGCGTCCATGAACACGATGCGGTCGGCCACCGCACGGGCGAAGGCCATTTCGTGGGTGACGATGAGCAGGGTCATGCCGTCGCGGGCCAGGCCCTGGATCACCTGCAACACTTCCTTGACCATTTCCGGGTCGAGGGCGGCGGTGACTTCGTCGAACAGCATCACCCGCGGGTTCATGCACAGCGAGCGGACGATGGCGATGCGTTGCTGCTGGCCGCCGGAGAGCTGGCGCGGGTAGGCGTCGCGCTTGTCCAGCAGGCCGACCCGGGCCAGCAGCGCCTCGGCCTGGGCCACCGCTTCGCCGCGCTGGCGCTTCTGCACCTTGAGCGGGCCGAGCAGCAGGTTGTCGAGCACGGTCATGTGGCCGAACAGGTGATAGCTCTGGAACACCATGCCGACCTGCTGGCGGACCTGGCGCCAGTCGGTGCTGGTATCCAGCAGCTCGCGGCCGTCCAGCTTGAGGCTGCCGGAGTGGGCGCTTTCCAGGCCGTTGAGGCAGCGCAGCAGGGTGCTTTTGCCGCAGCCGCTGGGGCCGAGGATCACCACCACTTCGCCGGTCTGCACCGACAGATCGACGTCCTTGAGCACCTGCTGCTCGCCGAAGAATTTGTTGAAACCCTTGAACTCGATCAATGCGCTCATGCGTGTGTCCAGCGCCGCTCAAGGGCGCGGGAGGCGACCGAGAGCGGGTAACAGATAAAGAAGAAAAACAGGAACAGCGCGCCATAGATCAGCACCGACTCGTAGGTGCGCTCGATGATCTGCTGGCCGACCTTGATCACGTCCACCACGCCGATCAGCACCGCCAGCGAGCTGGTCTTGATGATCCGCGTGTAGACGTTGATGGTCGGTGGGGTCATGCGTTTCAGGGCCTGGGGCAGCAGCACGTAGCCGTAGAGCTGCCAGCCGGACAGGCCGATCGACAGCCCCGCCTCGCGTTGCCCGCGCGGCAGCGACTGCAACGCCCCGCGTACCACCTCGCCCACCTCGCTGGCGCCCCACAGCGCCAGCACCAGCACCGCGCACCAGAAGCTCGGCAGGCTGAGGCCAAGGAAGATCGGCAGGCCGAAGAACAGCAGGTACAACCAGACCAGCACCGGGATGGCGCGGAACAGCTCCAGGTAGATGCGCAGCGCCAGGTTCACGCTGCGCTTGCCGAGGGTCGCCAGCACACCGTAGAGCACGCCGCCGAGGGTTGCGAAAAGGATCCCCAGGCCGGAGATCGCCAGGGTCTGCGCGGCGCCCTTGCCCAGTTGCGGCAGGGACACCAGCAGCAGTTCAAGACCCGAACTGGCCATGTTGCAGCCTCCGTTCCAGGCGGCTCAGCAGCAGCGACAGGGGCAGGAACAGCAATACGCAGATCAGCGTCATCACCGCGAGCATCTCGTAGGTCTTGTAGTACAGGGCGATGTAGCTCTTGGTGGTGTAGAGAATCTCCGGCACCGCCACCGCCGAGACCACGGTGGTTTCCTTGAGCAGGAAAATGAAGTTGGCGAACAGCGCCGGCAGGCTCAGCAGGCCGGCCTGGGGCAGGATCACATGGCGCAGCAACTGGCCCTCGGACAGGCCGATGGAGCGCCCGGATTCCAGTTGCGCTGCCGGCACCGCCTCCACGCCCGCACGCAGGACTTCGGTGAGGTAGGCACCGCCGAGGAAGGTCATGGTGATGATCGCCGCAGCGAAGCCGGAGATTTTCACTCCCAGCGACGGCAAGGCGAAGTAGACGAAGAACAGCTGGATCAGCAGCGGCGTGTTGCGGGCCAGCTCGACGTAAAGGCTGACCAGGCGGTGCAACACGGGAGTGCGGTAAAGCAGGATGGGGGCGTTGACCAGCGCTACCAGAAGGGAGGTGGCGATGGCGATCAGGCCGACCTGCAAGGTCACGCCGACGGCCTTGAGAAAGGCCGGCAAGGTGCCGAGGATGAATGCGAAATCGAAACTCATGAAAGGGGTCTTTCCCTGACCGGCCCGAGGGTAAGCGGGCGGCTGCTGACTGAAGAGCGAGGCGGGTAAGCCTCATTGGGGAAAGACTCTAAAGGTATAAAAATAAATATTTAAATACCGTTATTGCATATTGATATCACCCAATTCATGGGTGCCAAAGCATCGCTGGCAAGCCAGCTCCCACAAGGTCAGCACAATGCCTGAGGCCGGTGCAGTACCTGTGGGAGCTGGCTTGCCAGCGATAGGGCCATCAACGGCCCTGGAGATCTACAGCCGAAATCAGAACGCCGGCAGCACCGCGCCGCTGTACTTCTTCTCGATGAAGGCTTTCACCTCAGGCGAAGTCAGGGCCTTGGCCAGCTTCTGGATGGCGTCGCTGTCCTTGTTGTCCGGACGGGCCACCAGGAAGTTCACGTAAGGCGAGTCGCTGCCTTCGATCACCAGCGCGTCCTTGGCCGGGTTCAGGCCGGCTTCCAGGGCGTAGTTGGTGTTGATCATGTCCAGGTCGACCTGGTCCAGCACACGCGGCAGCATGGCCGATTCCAGCTCGCGGAACTTCAGTTTTTTCGGGTTCTCGGCGATGTCCTTCGGAGTCGCCAGGGCGTTCTTCGGATCCTTCAGGGTGATCAGGCCGGCCTTCTGCAGCAGCAGGAGCGCGCGACCGCTGTTGCTACCCTCGTTCGGGATGGCGACGGTGGCGCCTTCCTTCAGTTCGGCCAGGGTCTTGACCTTCTTCGAGTAGCCACCGAACGGCTCGACGTGCACGCCGATCACGGTTTCCAGGTGGGTGCCCTTGCCTTCGTTGAAGTTCTTCAGGTACGGCAGGGTCTGGAAGTAGTTGGCGTCCAGACGCTTCTGGTCAACCTGCACGTTGGGCTGCACGTAGTCGGTGAAGACCTTGATTTCCAGGTCCACGCCTTCCTTGGCCAGGGTTGGCTTGATCAGCTCGAGGATCTCGGCATGGGGAACCGGGGTAGCGGCAACCACCAGCTTCTCGGCCGCATGGGCGAAACCGGCAACCGACAGAGCGGCGGCCAGAGCGGTGGTCAACAGAGCCTTTTTCATGTGCAGTCCTTATTGGTATTCCGCGCCTCGTGGGCGGCGATAAGTGTTGGTTGGCCGGGCCCGTGTTGCCCGGCGTGAGGCGGACGATACCGAGATTTTTTATTCCGTAACAATATCTTTTGATTAGCTTCTTATAGCTTTTGGTTAAAACTCCCTGATGCACAGAGCGCAACGCTCTAGCTTGCGGCTTGCGTGACGCGCAACAGCGTCTGCTCCAGCAGCTTGCGCAGGGCCCGGCGCTCCTGCTCGTCTCCCAGCTCGACAAGACGGTCGAGGCGTTGGGCCAGGGCGTGCAGTGGCGTCGGCAGGTTCAGATGCTCCGGCAGGATCTCGTCGCCGCTGCCCTGGAGCAGGGCGAAGTGGATAACGTTCTCCAGCTCGCGGGTATTGCCCGGCCAGTCGTGCAGTTCCAGCACGCGCTGCGCTTCCTCGCTGAGCAGCGGCACCGGGCGATTGAGCTTGGGGCTGTAGATGCCGACGAAATACTCGGCCAGCGGCAGGATATCGCCGACCCGCTCGCGCAGTGCCGGCAGTTCCAGGCGGCCTTCGTGCAGGTAGTCGTAGAGGCGCGGATGGAAGTGCCCCGCCGCCACCGCCTCGGCCAGATCGATGCTCGATGCGGCGACCAGGCGCACATCCACCGGGTGCGGCTGCTGCGCGCCGACGCGGTACACCTCGTGGTTTTCCAGGGCGGCCAGCAGCTTGACCTGGATCGGCAGCGGCAGGTCGGCGATTTCATCGAGGTAGAGCGTCCCGCCGTTGGCCGAGCCGAACCAGCCGGCGCGGCTGCTGGCGCTGCCGCTATGGGCGCCGGCGGCATAGCCGAACAGCTCGGCGTCGGCGTAGGTTGGGCTGATCGCCCCGCAGTTGACCGAGACGAACAGGCCGCCACGGTCGCTGGCGCGGTGGATCTGCCGGGCCAGCAACTCCTTGCCGGTGCCGCTTTCGCCGCGGATCAGCACCGGCAGGGCCAGGGGTGCGAGGATTTCCAGTTCCTCGCGCAACTGGCGCGAACGCGGATCGACGAACACCAGCGCCTTGGCGCGGATGCTCAGCGGGCTTTTGTCGAGTTCGGGGAAGGTCAGCAGTGGCTGGCCGAAGGTGTCTTGTGCGGTCATGGCAAAGCTCCCGCCCGGACTCCTGGCCCGGGCGTTGCGAAAGGCAGTAAAGGAAAGGCGGTGCGGGATCAGGCGCGGCGCAGGGCGCCCTGTTCCATTCGGCTCTGCAGGCGGTACAGGTAGGCGAAGCCCTGTTCCCAGCGCTGGTGGCCGGACTTGACGTTGATATGCCCGGCCCCGCCCAGCACCCCGGCCTCGGCGCCCCAGGCGCGGGCCAGTTGCATGGCACGCGGCGCGCTCACTGCCGGGTCGTTGTCGGAGGTGACCACCTGGCTGGGGAACGGTAGCTGGGCCATGGGAATCGGCGCGAAATTGCGCAGGGCCGGCGAGCAGGCTGGCCGCTCCACATCCGCCGGCGCCACCAGCAACGCCCCGCGCACCCGCCGACGCAAGGCCGGGCTGGCCTGGTCGGCCCAATGGGCGACGGTGATGCAACCCAGGCTATGGGCTATCAGGATTACCGGAGCATCGTCGGCGGCAATCGCCTCTTCCAGCGCCGCGACCCAATCCCCGCGCTTCGGCGTCAGCCAGTCGGCCTGCTCGACACGGGCGCTGTTGGGCAGCGTCTTGTGCCAATGGCTCTGCCAGTGCTCGTCTGGCGAACCCTGCCAGCCCGGCACAATCAGGTAACGGATCGACTCGTTGCGCATGGGGAATTGCCTCCTGCTGCGGTTGCGTGCATGGCGGCAAGTATTGGCGCTGGGGTTATATTCGTAAAGGAATAAGAAGCTATTTATTAATAACCAAAATCAAAACAGGACCGGCGTGCGGTCCTGTTCGGCGGTTACTCGCCGGGGTACTTCCAGCCGGCGGATTCCTGGCCTTCGATCACTGCGTCCACCAGGCCCTTGGCGGCCTCGACGGCGTGCATGGTCAGTCAGGGGAAGGTGCTGGTGGCGGACTCGTTGCCAATGGACTGCTGGGAGGATTCGTAGGCGCAGCGCAGGAACATCGAGGCATGGACCAGGGCGCTGTGGGGGTCGATATCGGCGTTGACGGAAAACAGTGGGGGGTGGCTGTTGGTGCAGTTGCCGAAGGTGCGGGTGCAGGTTGGGGATAGGGGTGGGTCGGGGACGAGTTTTTTCATCGGAAACTCCAGTGATGGTTGGGACCGACACCCGATCGTTTCCACACGAGTTGGGTGGCAGCTGTACGCGGGGTGGAAAACCAGGTCACTGGAAAACCCGGCAGACCCGAAGGTCTCCCGCGCACAGCCGCCATAGAGGCTGTCTTCCAAGTGATTTCCCATGGGGTTTCCACACCCCGCTCGCCAGTTTCAGCGAACGAAGAAGGTTAGAGGGTGGGGTTTCCATGGGCAAGGAAGACAGAACCGACAGATCGCGTAGGTTACGTCCTAGGATTTTCATCTTCCACAAACTTTGTGTTTGCAGGTGTCTGGACTGGGCCCTACACCCTGGGCCTACCTTGGTCCCTGTGGGAGCTGGCAAGCCAGCATAGGGGGCCATTTTGTATTTCGGCTCAATTTTCTGCGCAGAAAATCAAGCAAAATCCAAACCTAAAGAATTTCCTGGCGGGGTTCTGTTGGGGCCGTGATGGACAGTACGACCTGTCACAAAAACCAAAGCCCCAAGGCTTTCGCGCTTGGGGCTTGAACCGAGCATCCATATCGGTTTGTCTTCAAACACTCGTGACCGCTCTAACGTAGGCATCCATGAACCACTCGGGGATTTCCTCCTGGTGGAACTGCAGATCAGTACCGCTGGTAATCTCCGCCAGCAACACGGACTGTGCACCTGAGTTGTCGAAAACATAGGCTCGGTCTGAAGCCGCGACCGCCGAGGGCAGCAGTGCCAGAGAGCGGTAATACCGCTCGACAATTTTCTCTCTTGCGACGTTGTGGCCACCATCGTCGACCCGGTTCGCAACCCGGTTGATGTTGACGTCAGGAGATACTGTCGCGACGAAATACAGGTAGGTTCGATAGCCTTTGGCTTGAGCCTGCTGCATGAACTCAACCTTGTCCTTGAAGGACATCACCGTTTCGAATGTGAAGCTGACGTTCTGCTCCAGCAATCTGTGCCTGATGAAATCCGAAATCACGGACGCATAGTAAGAGTTCAACTGAACCGAACGAAAATCGACACGCTGACCGTCCAGGTCTATCGATTTGGCCTTCTCTTGCAATCCGGCCTTCTGAAACAACGAATGTTTCGTGAAGAACCCTTGCATATCCTCCAGCGTCGTCACGATGCCGAACTGACCAAGATCGACAAAGCCGGACGCTCTGGCTTCCTTTTCGATCTCGTCCGCATTGATATAAATGCCAATGAGATTGGCAGGGATCTGCTCTTTTATCGTGCTTTTGCCGGAGCCATTTGGACCAGCAAACACGCGTAACCTAGGCACTGACTCGACGAACCTTGAGTACTTCGCCTACCGTCACTTTGTGTCGTGGCTTGGCCTCGCCAACGACCCGGACGCTACCGTCAGCTTTCGACTCGACGATGTGGGTACCTTCCACTTTCACTACGGTGTGCCCAGATGCCAAGGCCCGAATGAAGGCGGCATGAGTAGCACCTGCCGCAATATCCGGAATCTGGGCTTCTAGATTCTGGATGGCCTCTTCGGAAAGAACCTTCGTTCCAGTTTCCGCCATGATTGCCTCCCACGCTCGCAGCGCTCAATACAGAGAGTTCGATGACTCAATCATCGTCAGTGTGCTTTCTGACTGTAATCACTGCAAGCCATGGACTGCTTCGACACAAAAAAAGCCAGCCCCTGCCACAGGACCGGCCCCAAGTTTGCCTGAGTTGCGTGTTGCTCAGCGGGCGGTGATCACCGACAGCTTGGTAATCCCCGCACGTTCGATCGAGGCCATGGCTCGCGCCACTTCCCCATAGTTCACTCCATCGTCCGCCTGCAGTTGCACCCGAACCTCCGGGTCCTTGGCCTTGGCCGCCTGCAGGTTGGTTTCCAGCAAGTCCGGCTGGATTTCATCCTTGTTGATAAACAGCTTCCCTGCCCCGTCGATGCTGACCACCAACGGATCCTTTTGCTCTACCGGGGCCACGGCCTCGGTCTTGGGTAGATTGATCGGGATGGCGTTGGTCAGCAGCGGCGCGGTGACGATGAACACCACCAGCAGCACCAGCATCACATCCACCAGCGGCGTTACGTTGATCTCGCTGAGAACCTCGTCGCTGTCCTGGGTCGAGAAGGCCATGTCACACCGCCTCTTTCACTGGCTGGCCAGACGAGGCGTGGGCCTTGTGCAGCGCAGGGTGGGCGATGACGCGGAAGGCACTCTTCTGCGCGAGGCTGTAGAAGTCGTGGGCGAAGTCGTCGAGGTCGGCAGCGGTGAGCTTGAGGCGACGCAGGAAGTAGTTGTAGACCAGCACCGCCGGCACCGCGACGGCGATACCCACGCCAGTGGCGACCAGCGCCGCACCGATCGGGCCGGCCACGGTTTCCAGGCTCGCCGAGCCGGCCGCGCTGATGCCCTTGAGCGCTTCCATGATGCCCCACACGGTGCCGAACAGACCGATGAAGGGCGAGGTGCTGCCGATACTGGCGACCACGGCCAGGCCGGTTTCCAGCGAGCGGCGCTCACGCACGATCTGCTGGCGCAGGGCGCGCTCCAGGCGGTCCTGGTGGTTGATCGAGTGGCTCAGGTCGGTGGCCTGGCCCGGCTCGGCGACGGCGATGGCGGCATAGCCGGCCTGGGCGACACGGGCGGCGGAGCCTGGCTGGGAGTGCGCCAGGTCGGCGGCGGAGTCGAGGCTGGACGCGGCCCAGAACTGCTTGTGGAAGCGCTTGTCCTGGTTCTTCAGGCGGACGAACTGCACGGTCTTGACCAGGGCCAGGCCCCAGGTGACCACGGAGAAGCCGACCAGCAGCCAGATCACCGCGCTTTCGATGGATTCAAGGGGGGAAGCCAATAAGCTCATGATGTGTTCTCTCTGTCGTTGCGCGAATTTGGGTTAGCGAATCTTGAAATCGATGGGCACGCTCACCCAGCCTTCCTGGGGTACATCGCCCTGCTTGGCCGGCACGAAGCTCCAGCGCTTGACCGCAGCCAGCGCGGCGTCATCGAGTTGCTGGCGACCACTGCTCTGCTGGATCTGGATCTCGCCGGGCTTGCCCGTGGCGAGCACCTTGACCCGCAACAGCACCGTGCCTTCCCAGCCGCGACGCTGGGCCAGCGACGGGTATTCCGGCGCCGGGTTCTTCAGGTACGCCGCGTTGGCCGAGGCCGGGGTCACCGGGGCGGGCTTGGGCGGCGGCGGCGCGGGTGGCGCTGGCGTCGGCGGTGTCGGGGCCGGCGGTTGCTCGACCGGTTTCGGCTCGGGCTTGGGCGTCGGCTTGGGCACGGGCTTCGGCTTGGGTTTCGGTACCGGCTTGGGCGGCGGCGGCTTCACGGCCAGCTCGTCCTCGACCGGCGGTGGCGGCTCCACCACTGGCGGCGGGGGCTCGACCACGGGTGGCGGCGGCTCGACCACCGGCGGTGCCGGCTGGGAAAACTCGATGGTCATCGGTGGAATTTCCGGCGGCACCACCGGCAGTACCGGGGTCGGCGCCTGGCTGATCCAGTACGCGGCGGCGCCATGCAGGACCAGGGCAAACACCCCCAGCAGGACTTTCTCGCGACGGTTCAGAGCACTGCGCGGCGTGCGCTGCAAGCGCTGTTGCCCAAGCGGCGAACGGTGCGGCCGGCCGAGATCGACCAGTTCGCCCGGCGTCGGGCGCCACAGCACATCAACGGCACTGGCGGCGGTCTGGACATTACCCATTGATCAACTCCTGGGGGTTCGGTGCATTCCATCGAAGGCGCTTGTGGGTGGCCTTCGCTTGACCGAATGATCCGGGCCAGAGGCTTATCTCTGAAAGTAATCTTTAAAGTTATGGATAGAATTTTAAGGAATATGTTTTTTGACTGCATCGCTACAGCCCACGTTTTTCAAGGGCTGCAGCGATAGGGGCAATTCGCCATGCCTTCGCTGCATTGAAAATATTCCCCAAAGGCATGGGAAATCGGCGCTTTTGCTGACTGAAATCATATGCATTTCAGTTATTTATTTATGTTTTTACATATGTTTACCGAATAAGCGATTGCCTTTATAAGGTGACGCCATGCACATAGACCTTCGCCAACTCCGCCATCTCATCGCCCTTGCCGAGCACCGCAGCTTCGTTGCGGCTGCCGGTGCGGTGAACCTGTCCCAATCCGCTTTCAGCCGCAGCATCCAGGCACTGGAGCAGAGCGTCGGCTGCCAGTTGGTGGACCGCACCAGCAAGGAACTGGCGCCAACCCGCCAGGGCCTGGTGGTGCTGGAGCATGCGCGGCGGCTGGTCAGCGGTGCCTATCAGCTGAGCAACGAGATTCGCCAGTTCAATGACCTGGAGGCCGGCGAGCTGCGTTTCGGCTGCGTGCCGGCATTGGCCGGTGGCCTGGTGCCCCGGGCGATGGCCGGGTTTATCGGGCGCTATCCGCGGGCGCGGGTGCTGTTCAGGGCTGATTGCAGCTTGCTGGACGAGGCGTTCGAGTTCTTCATCGCGGATTGCCGGGCGTTCGAAGGCGATTCGGCGTATCGCGTGCAGAAGCTGAGGGCGCGGAACTGGCAGTTGACCTGCCGCGCCGGGCATCCATTGGCGCTGCAGGACAGTGTCGGCATCGACGAACTGTCCGCCTGGCCGCTGGCGATTCCCGGTGGTGAACCGAGCCTGGCCGAGCTGCCGGCCACTCTTGAATGCGCCGATAGCCAGGGCCTGCGGGCGCTGGTGCTGGGGTCGAATGCCCTGGGGGTCAGCCACGGGGATGCCGGGCTGGTGCGGCTGAAGGTCGAGGGCTGGGAGGTCGGTGAGGCCCGCTATGGCATCGTCAGCCGGGCGCGGCAGCGCTTGTCGCCGTTGGCCGAGGCCATGGTGGAGCAGGTGCTGGAGGTGGATCAGGCGGGGGATGGGATGGATCTGGGGTTGGTGGCGGTCTGATGATTATTCAGTGAATTCAAGGGCCTCATCGCTGGCAAGCCAGCTCCCACAGGTTCCGTGTGCACCGCAGATCCTGTGGGAGCTGGCTTGCCAGCGATAGGGCCCTCAAGGCCTCAGATATTCTCGACCTTCTGCCAAACCTTCGGCTTGAAGAACAAGGTCTCCCCGCGAGCCAGCCCGGTCAGGCTGTCATGGTCCTTGACCACTTCCGCCTCGATCAGCTCGCTCTGCCCTTCCACCTTCAGGGTCACCCGGGTGGTGGCGCCCAGCGGACGGATATCGCGCACTTCAGCCACGTGATGCCCTTCCATCTCATGCCGCGACAGCGACACTTCGTGCGGACGGAACAGTACGTGATGGTTGTCGCTCAGGTGCAGGCGGTTGGAGTCGCCGAGGAAGTGGTAGACGAAATCACTGGCCGGATTCTCGTAGACCTCGCCCGGCGAACCGATCTGCTCGATCACGCCCTTGTTCATCACCACGATGCGGTCGGCCACTTCCATGGCTTCTTCCTGGTCGTGGGTCACGAACACGGAGGTCAGGTTGATGTCCTCGTGCAGCCGCGCCAGCCAGCGGCGCAGCTCTTTACGCACCTTGGCATCCAGCGCACCGAACGGCTCGTCGAGCAGCAGCACCTTGGGCTCCACCGCCAGGGCACGGGCCAGGGCAATACGCTGGCGCTGGCCGCCGGACAACTGCTCCGGATAACGATCCGACAGCCAGTCGAGCTGGACCATGTTCAGCAGTTCATGGACCTTCTCGGCAATCTTGCTCTCGCTCGGGCGCTCGCCCTTGGGCTTCATGCGCAGGCCGAAGGCGACGTTGTCGAACACGCTCATATGGCGGAACAGGGCGTAGTGCTGGAACACGAAACCGACGTTGCGATCACGCACGTCGTGGCCGGACACGTCCTCGCCGTGGAACACGATATTCCCGCTGTCCGGGGTTTCCAGGCCGGCGATGATGCGCAGCAGGGTGGTCTTGCCGCAGCCGGACGGGCCGAGCAGGGCCACCAGCTCGCCGCTGTTGATATCCAGGTTGATGTTGTCCAGGGCCTGGAAGCTGTTGAAGCGCTTGCTGACGTTACGAACTTCGATCGACATGAATTATTCCTCCGCCGCACTGTGGCGCAGACGGTTAATGCGGTTCTCGCTCCACTGCTTGAGCAGCAGGATGAAGAGCGCCAGGATCAGCAGCAGGCTGGCTACGCTGAACGCCGCGACATGGTTGTATTCGTTGTAGAGGATCTCGACATGCAGCGGCAGGGTGTTGGTCACGCCGCGGATGTGGCCGGACACCACCGACACCGCGCCGAACTCGCCCATCGCCCGCGCGGTACACAGCACCACGCCGTAGATCAGGCCCCATTTGATGTTCGGCAGGGTCACGTGCCAGAACATCTGCCAGCCGTTGGCGCCGAGCAGGCGCGCGGCCTCCTCTTCCTGGGTGCCCTGCTCCTGCATCAGCGGGATCAGTTCACGGGCGACGAAGGGCACGGTGACGAAGATGGTCGCCAGCACGATGCCCGGCAGGGCGAAGACGATCTGGATGTCGTGGTCCTGCAGCCACGGGCCGAAGAAGCCCTGGGCGCCGAACATCAGCACGTAGACCAGACCGGCGATCACCGGCGACACCGAGAACGGCAGGTCGATCAGGGTCACCAGGATGCTCTTGCCGCGGAAGTCGTACTTGCTCACGCACCAGGCCGCGCTGACGCCGAACACCAGGTTCAGCGGCACCGAGATGGCCACGGCGATCAGGGTCAACTTGAGTGCGGACAGGGCATCAGCTTCGAAGATCGCTTCGAAGAAGGTGCCAACCCCCATCTTCAGGCCCTGAGACACCACGATCACCAGCGGCAACAGCAGGAACAGGGCAAAGATCAGCCAGCCCAGGCCGATCAGGATGCGCCGGGCAGTGGCGCTGCCACGGCGCGCGGCATTGGCCGAAGCGGCCGCGCCAATTGCGGATGCAGACATGCTCAGGCCTCCTTCAAGGGGTTTCGATGCGCCGCTGCAGCAGATTGATCAGCAGCAGCAGGATGAAGGAAACCACCAGCATCAACACGCCGATGGCGGTGGCGCCGGTGTAGTCGTACTGGTCGAGCTTGACCATGATCAGCAGCGGCAGGATCTCGGTCTTCATCGGCATGTTGCCGGCGATGAAGATCACCGAACCGTACTCGCCGACGCCACGGGCGAAGGCCAGGGCAAAACCGGTGAGCCAGGCCGGCAGCAGCGCCGGCAGCAGCACGTAGCGGAACACCTGCAGCGGCTTGGCGCCGAGACAGGCGGCGGCCTCCTCGACCTCGCGCGGGATATCAGCCAGTACCGGCTGCACCGTGCGCACCACGAACGGCAGGGTGACGAAGGTCAGGGCCAGGGTGATGCCGAGCGGGGTGTAGGCGATCTTGAAACCGAGGTCGGTGGCGAACTGGCCGACCCAGCCCGCAGGCGCGTACAGGGCGGTCAGGGCGATACCGGCAACGGCGGTGGGCAGGGCGAACGGCAGGTCGATCATCGCATCGATGATCTTGCGTCCGGGGAAGGTGTAGCGCACCAGCACCCAGGCCAGCAGGGTACCGATCAGGCCGTTGATGATGGCGGCGAAGAGAGCGGTGCCGAAACTCAGCTTCAATGCGGCGAGGACTCGCGGTGCACTGACGATGTTCCAGAACTGGTCCCAGGTGAGTTGGGAGGCGTGAACGAACATGGCCCCCAGCGGTATGAGCACAATCAGGCTGAGGTACACCAAGGTGTAGCCCAGCGTCAGCCCGAAGCCGGGTATGACGGGGGATATACGACGTGACATAAAGGTCCTTGGTCTAGCTGGTTTTCACACTGCGTATTCGGGGGCTGCTTTGCAGCCCATCGCAGTGGTGCGGCATACCGACAAGCCAGCTCCTACAGGTCATATAGGAGCTGGCTTGTCGGTATGCCGCACCACTGCGAAGGACCGCAAAGCGGTCCCAGGATCACTGCGCCGAATAGATCTGGTCGAACACGCCGCCATCGTTGAAGAACTTGGGTTGGGCAGTCTTCCAGCCACCGAAGTCTTTGTCGATAGTTACCAGGTCCAGTTTCGGGAACTGGTTGACGTACTGGGCAGCGACCTTCTCGTCACGCGGACGGTAGAAGTTGTCGGCAGCGATCTTCTGGCCGACCGGGCTGTACAGGTACTTGAGGTATTCCTCGGCGATCTGCTCGTTGCCCTTCTTCGCGGCGTTCTTGTCGACCACGGCCACCGGTGGCTCGGCGAGGATCGACAGCGAAGGCACGACGATTTCGAACTTGTCGCTGCCGCCGTCTTCCTTCAGTGCCAGGAAGGCTTCGTTTTCCCAGGCCAGCAGGACGTCGCCCTGGCCGTTGTTGACGAAGGTGATGGTCGAGCCACGGGCACCGGTGTCCAGGACCGGAACGTGCTTGAACAGCTCCTTCACGTATTCCTGGGCCTTGGCTTCGCTGCCACCGGCTTTCAGGCCGTAGGCCCAGGCGGCGAGGAAGTTCCAGCGGGCGCCGCCGGAGGTTTTCGGGTTCGGGGTGATGACGGAGACGTCCTTCTTGATCAGGTCGCCCCAGTCCTTGATGCCTTTCGGGTTGCCCTTGCGCACCAGGAACACGATGGTCGAGGTGTACGGGGTGCTGGCGTCCGGCAGGCGGGTCTGCCAGTTCTCCGGCAGGGTCTTGCCGAGCTTGGCCACTTCGTCGATGTCACCGGCCAGGGCCAGGGTCACCACGTCGGCGCGCAGGCCGTCGATCACTGCACGGGCCTGTTTGCCCGAGCCGCCGTGGGATTGCTGGATCTTCACCTTGTCGCTGGGGTTGGCCTGCTGCCAGTGCTTGATGAACTCGGCGTTGTACTGCTGATACAACTCGCGGGTTGGGTCGTAGGACACGTTCAGCAGTTCGTAGTCCTTGGCGATGGCGGAACCGGCAAATACAGCACTGGCGAGCGCGGCCAGGGCATAACGGCGGATAGACATGGTGAAGCTCCCGATTGGCTTTTTTCTAATGTGGTGGAACCGGTGCGGCGAGCCTCAGCTCGGCTTGTTGCCCGAGTTCTGCAGGCGGAATTTTTCCTTGCGTTCGATCTGTACGACCTGGGCGTTGTGCACGGTGATCTCCACCGCACCGAAGCGCAGGTCGCGCAAGGCGCTCTGGATTTCACGCAGAATGGTGGCTTCGTCCTGACCGTCAACGCTGCGAAGAGATGCGCTCATGCTCGTGCTCCTGAAAATGAGGGGGCCCTGGAGCAGCATGTAGGAAGGTGACTGCGCCTGGTGTGGGAGCAATCTTAGGGAAGGCTGAATATTCTTAAAAATACTATTTAAGAATTTTTATATAACTGAATTATCTGTCGCGCTTGGGGGCCCTATCGCTGGCAAGCCAGCTCCCACAGGTCCGGTGCATGCAGTACCTGTGGGAGCTGGCTTGCCAGCGATTAGGCCCTGATTACCAACGCAATTCCTGCGCCGGCACCGGACGCCCATACCAGTAGCCCTGGCCCATGTCGCATTGGTGCTCCAGCAGGAAGCGCGCCTGCTCGGACTGCTCGATGCCCTCGGCATGGATCTGCATGCCCATGCTCCGCGCCAGGGCGATGATCACCCGGACGATCGCCACGTCATCGTCATCATTGGGCAGACCGGCAACAAAGCCCTGGTCGATCTTCAGCTTCTGCACCGGCAGGCGCTTGAGCCGCAGCAACGACGAGTAGCCGGTGCCGAAGTCGTCGATGGCCAGGCGCAGGCCCAGCTCGCGCAGGCGGTGGAGTTGCTCCAGCGCCACTTCCGGGTCGTCCATCACCGCGCTTTCGGTGACCTCCACTTCCAGCCGCGAGGGCTCAAGCCCGGTGTCGTCGAGCACCTGGGCGACCTGCTTGTACATCTCGCGGTGGGCGAACAGCCGGCTGGAGACGTTGCAGGCGACGAAGTCGAGCGTCCGCCCGTCGCCGAGCCAGCGCACCATCTGCTGGCAGGCCTGGCGCATGACCCACATGTCGATATCGGCAATCAGCCCGGTACGCTCGGCGATGGGGATGAACTCCCCCGGCGAGACCATGCCCCGCTGCGGGTGCTGCCAGCGCACCAGAGCCTCGGCGCCGATCATCTTGCCGCTGAACAGGTCGTGCACCGGCTGGTAGTAGACCTGCAACTCGCCCTGCTCCAGCGCCCGGCGCAGTTCGCTGGCGGTCTCCACGCGCTGCTGGGCGTGGGCAGTGAGTTCTTCGGTGTACAGCGCATAGCACGAGCGGCCATTGCCCTTGGCCTTGAACAGCGCCGCGTCGGCATTGCGCAGCAGTTGCTCGGCACTTTGCGCATCACCGGGGAACAGGCTGATACCGATGCTGACGCTGCTGAACAGGCGGTGGTTGTCCAGCTCGTAGGGTTCTTTCAGGACGTTGACGATCAACTGCGCCAGGTCCGCCGCCTGCGCCACTTGCGAGCAGTTTTCGCTGAGGATGGCGAATTCGTCGCCGCCCAGCCGGGCCAGGGTCACGCCGGGGTCGATCACCAGCTTGAGGCGGTCGGCCACGGCCTTGAGCAACTGGTCGCCGATGTTGTGGCCAAGGCTGTCGTTGATGCTCTGGAAATGGTCGAGGTCGAGCAGCAGCAAGGCACAGCCGCGCTTGTTGGCCTGCGCGGCAGTCAGGGCCTGGGCGGCGCGGTCGTTGAACAGCAGGCGGTTGGGCAGCTTGGTCAGGGGGTCGTGGTGGACCAGGTAGGCCAGTTCGCTCTCGGTGTGCTTGATCGCGCTGATGTCGCTGAACACCGCGACGTAGTGGGTCAACCGCCCGCCGTCGTCATGGATGGCGCAGATGGTCTGCCATTGCGGGTACACCTCGCCGCTCTTGCGCCGGTTCCAGACTTCGCCGCTCCATTCGCCCTTGTCGTGCAGGGCCTGGTACATGTTCTGGTAGAACACCTGGTCGTGGCGCCCGGACTTGAACTTGTTCGGCCGCTGGCCGATGACCTCGTCCTTCTGGTAGCCGGTGATGTTCATGAAGGCGCGGTTGACGTGGACGATGATGCCGTCGGCATTGCTCACCAGCACGCCTTCCAGGGTGCTGTCGAATACCGCTGCAGCCATGCGCAGGCGCTCGCGGTCGTCACGGCGCAGGCGGGCGCCGACGCCAATGAAGTTGAGCAGGCGCACCCGCGAGACAAAGATCAGGAAAGCACTGCAACTCGCCCAGACGACGACATTGACCCACTGCCAGCGTGCCAGTTGGGCCGGATCATCGAAAACACTGGTTAATATTTGATCAGATAACACCAGCCATAACAGCGACAGCACAAAGTACAGCGCGGCCATGCGCAAGGCGTCTCGTGCGGAAACAGACATAGGGTCTCGGATGCCCACATCAAAAGATGGGGCATTATAGGGACACTTTTCCCGGTTGACCTCCTATCTAAAAGGCCGACTGGTTTTATTTGACATCGTGGTAATAATGTCGATCGCTGTTAATCCGCTCTGAGAGGGCACTTTCACCCATGTGGTATTACGGTTTACTCGACCTGTCGGCCTGGCAACTGCTGGCGGTCACCCTGCTGATGACCCACGTGACCATCGTCGCGGTCACGGTCTACCTGCATCGCTACTCGGCGCACCGCTCCCTGGAGCTGAATGCCGGGCTCAAGCACTTCTTCCGCTTCTGGCTGTGGCTGACCACGGCGCAGAACACCCGCGAGTGGACGGCCATCCACCGCAAGCACCACGCCAAGTGCGAAACCGAGGACGATCCCCACAGCCCGGTGATCAAGGGCCTGTCCACCGTGCTGCGGCGCGGCGCCGAGCTGTACCGCGCCGAGGCGCAGAACCCGGAGACCCTGCGCATCTACGGCAAGAACTGCCCCGAGGACTGGATCGAGCGCAATGTCTATTCGCGCTACAAGCTCGGCGGTATCGCCCTGATGGCGGTGATCGACCTGCTGCTGTTCGGCACCATCGGCATCACCATCTGGGCGGTGCAGATGATGTGGATTCCGTTCTGGGCCGCCGGCGTGGTCAACGGCCTCGGCCATGCGGTGGGCTACCGCAACTTCGAATGCCGCGACGCCGCCACCAACCTGGTGCCCTGGGGCATCGTGATCGGCGGTGAAGAGCTGCACAACAATCACCACACCTACCCCAACTCGGCCAAGCTCTCGGTCAAGCGCTGGGAGTTCGACATGGGCTGGGCCTGGATCAAGCTGTTCACCTGGCTGCGCCTGGCCAAGGTGCAACGGGTCGCGCCGATCGCCCACCGGGTCGCCGGCAAAGGCCAACTGGACATGGACACCGCCATGGCGATCCTCAACAACCGCTTCCAGATCATGGCCCAGTACCGCAAGTTGGTGATCGGCCCGCTGGTCAAGCAGGAGCTGGCCAGGGTCGACGACTCGGTGCGCCACCAGTTCCGCCGCGCCAAGCGCCTGCTGTCGCGGGAGACCAGCCTGCTGGAGGAGCGCCATCACCAGCGCATCCAGACCATGCTGGAGCACAGCCACGCGCTGAAGGTGATCTACGAGAAGCGCCTGGCCCTGCAACAGATCTGGGCCCGTACCAGCGCCAACGGCCACGACATGCTCGCGGCGATCAAGGACTGGGTCCACGAGGCCGAAGCCAGCGGTATCCACTCGCTGCGTGAATTCGCCGCCCAGCTCAAGACCTACTCGCTGCGCCCTGCCCTGGCCTGACGGCCACTGATCGGAGCGCCCTGCAATGGGGCGCTCCGCCTGGAACTTCCCCCCTCGATCAAGCTCTTACAAGATATGTCGCCCGCCTGGCGGGCCGGGCCGTGGCCACACTCCTGCGCCTTACTAGAAGTACTGCGAACATGGTCAAGAACACCCCGCCGTCCCCGCCTTTCAATGCGCCTCCCGAGGCTGCCCAGACACTCCTGGCCCTGATGCACGCCCAAGGCGAAGTGGCGCGCCTGAGCGAGCGCGAGCAGCTGTTCAGCTCGCTGCTGGACAGCGTCAACGCCGTGCTCTGGGCCTTCGACTGGGAGACGCGCCAGGTGCTCTACGTCAGTCCGGCCTACGAGCGCATCTTCGGCCGCTCTGCCAGCCTGCTGCTGGCCGACTACAACCAGTGGCGCGACGCGATCTACCCCGATGACCTCGACTACGCCGAGCGCACCCTGGCCGATGTGCTGGTCAAGGGCGCGGTGGAGGATCGCGAGTACCGCATCATCGCCGCCGACGGCCAGGTGCGCTGGCTCAGCGACAAGTGCTTTATCAACCATCAGGGCGAGGGCCAGCGGGTGATCGTGGTCGGCATGGCCGAGGACATCACCGAGAAGAAGCAGCTCGAAGGCGAGTTGCAGCGCCTGGCCACCACCGACGTGCTGACCCAGAGCAGTAACCGCCGGCACTTCTTCGAATGCGCCGAACAGGCCTTCGACAAGGCCCGGCTGGAGGGTGCGCCGCTGTGCTTCCTGTTGCTGGATATCGATGACTTCAAGCAGGTCAACGACACCTACGGGCATCCCGAGGGCGACCAGGTGTTGCAGCGCATCGCCGACAGCGGCAAGGCGGCGCTACGGCGCGGCGATCTGTTCGGGCGGATCGGCGGCGAGGAATTCGCGGCGGTGTTCCCCGGGTGTCCGCCGGAGATGGCGATGCAGGTGGCGCTCAGGTTGCAACGCGAGGTCCAGCGCCTGAGCTTCAGCCATGAAGGGCAGACCTATGGCATCACCGTCAGCCAGGGGCTGACCGGCATGACCGAAGGGGATGGCGTACTCGACGACCTGTTCGCCCGGGCCGATGCGGCGATGTATCAGGCCAAGCGGCAGGGGAAGAATCAGATCGTGCTGGGGTAACGATGTTGGCCTTTCGGGCCTCATCGCCGGCAACGCCGGCTCCCACAGGTCTGGCGGTGCACGCGATACCTGTGGGAGTCGGCGTTGCCGGCGATGAGGCCCAACAGGCTGGCGCTAGACCTCTACTCCTTGCGCAGCCGGGCCAGCTCCGCCCTGCCCACCTTGAGCAACCGCGCCGTCTTCCCGGCCGCCAGCTCCTCCAGCCCATCCTCCGGGGTCAACCGCGCCAGTTGCCCGGCCAGGTTCATCACCAGGTATTCCCGGGAATACACCCCGCCCCCCAGCTGATACACCGCCGCGATCAACTCACGCAGTTCCAGCGGCAGGCGCCAGCGAGTACGCAGGGCCGAGCCATAGGCGGCCCCGGACTGGTTCAGCGCCACTTCGATTTCGTTTTCATCCAGCTCACCCCCGGCCAGCCGCCATTCCTGAAGGCAGCGCAGCAGCGCCAAGTCACCCAGGCAGTGCAGCAACCCGGCGCAGTAGCAACGCTCGAAATCCAGCTCCAGCATCTTGGCCAGGTTGCGCCCGTACTCGGCCGCGCGCAGCGACAGGTTCCAGTAGTGCTCGGCGTAACGGCCGAGCAGCGGGTCGCTGAGTCGCGCGCTGCGCTTGAGCGCCAGGCCGAGGATCAGGTTCATGCTCTGGGTGGTACCCAGCTTGTTCAGCGCCTGGAGCAGCGTCTGCACCCCGCCTTCGCGGTGCAGGGCGGCGCTGTTGGCGGCGGCGATCAGCACGGCGGTGATCTGCGGGTCGGAACGCACCTCCTCCTCCAGCACCCGCAGGTCCAGGCCCTGGGGATTGAGCGCGCGCTTGATCGCCTGCTGCACATCCGCGAACAGCGGACCGCCGTCGGCCACCGCGCGGTGTTCCTCGATAAAGCGCGACAAGGTCACCCCGGCCCGCAACGGCGGTACTTCGCAGGAAATCGGTCCGTCCCCCTTGAGCAACTGCTCTTCCAGGCGCTGGCGCAATGCATCGAGGTTGAGCGGCTTGGTCAGATAGGCGGTGGGCGCCAGCGGCAAGGCCTCACGCACGCTGCTGACGTCGCTGCGGCTGCTGATGATGATGAACGGCAAAGCCGGCGTGCGCGGACGCGAGCGCACCTTGCGCAGCAGGTCGAGGCCATCGAGACCCGGCAGCTCGCGGGCGGCGATGATCAGGTCGGGCTTGGCGGACAGGCCTTCCAGCGCTTCGTTGCCATTGGCGCAGACCTTCACTTCAGCGTCGCAGCGCACACTGAGCAGCATCTGGGTCAGCATGTCCCGCACCCATGGATCTCCCTCGGCGATCATCACCTTGGGCGAGGTTGCGGGGTTTACAGCACTCATCGGAATCTCCTTACAGCTATCACGCACTCCAGCGTACCTTCCGGCACCTCTCCTGTAACCCTTAGAAACCTTAGCGGCCAAAGTTCATCCCGGAGACGAAAAAAAACCCGCCGAAGCGGGTTTTTTCTCTAACGCATCACAAATCAGGCGAGTTCAGCGAAGCACTCTTCGATGATGGCCAGGCCTTTGTCCAGCAGCGCGTCTTCGGCGGTCAACGGAACCAGGATACGCAGGACGTTGCCGTAGGTGCCGCAGGACAGCAGGATCAGGCCCTTGTCACGTGCCTTGGCGACTACCGAGTTGACGGCAGCGGCGTTCGGGGTGTGGGTGCCTTTCTCGAAGACTTCGACAGCAATCATCGAGCCCAGGGCGCGCACGTCACCGATGATCGGGTGCTTGGCCTGGATCTGCTTCAGACCGGCGACCAGACGCTCGCCGACAGCCTGGCTGCGCTCCAGCAGTTTCTCTTCCTCGAACACTTCGATCACGGCCAGGGCCGCGGCGCAAGCGATCGGCGAACCGGCGTAGGTGCCGCCCAGGCCGCCCGGGGCGATGGCGTCCATGTATTCGGCCTTGCCGCACACACCGGCCAGCGGGAAGCCGCCAGCGATGGATTTGGCGAAGGTGGTCAAGTCAGGCGCGACGCCCATCTGTTCCATGGCGAAGAAGGTGCCGGTACGACCAGCGCCGGTCTGCACTTCGTCGGCGATCAGCAGGATGCCGTGCTGGTCGCACAGGGCGCGCAGGCGCTTCATCAGCTCTTTCGGAGCAGGCAGGAAACCGCCTTCGCCCTGGACCGGCTCGATGATGATGGCGGCGATGTCACGCGGCTCGGCGTCGTTCTTGAAGATGCGCTCGATGGAAGCGATCGACTCGTCGACGCTCACACCGTGCAGCTCGTTCGGGAACTGGGCGCGGAAGATGCCGCCTGGCATCAGGCCCATGCCTGCGGAGTAAGGCACGACTTTACCGGTCAGGCCCAGGGTCATCATGGTACGGCCGTGGTAGCCGCCGGTGAAGGCGATCACGCCAGCGCGGCCAGTGGCGGCACGGGCGATCTTGACGGCGTTTTCAACGGCTTCGGAGCCGGTGGTGACCAGCAGGGTCTTCTTGGCAAAGTCGCCTGGAACGCGAGCGTTGATCTTCTCGCACAGTTCGACGTAAGGCTCGTAGGCCAGGACCTGGAAGCAGGTGTGGCTGACCTTGGTCAGTTGTTCCTGGACAGCCGCGACCACTTTCGGGTGCAGGTGACCGGTGTTCAATACTGCGATGCCGCCGGCGAAGTCGATCAGTTCGCGGCCTTCAACGTCGATCACCGTGGAGTTCTTCGCGGTATCGACGAAGATCGGGTGGATCTGGCCTACACCGCGTGGAACGGCGTTGACGCGACGCTGCATCAGGGATTCGTTGGTTTTGCTCATGTCGTCCTCAATTCGCCGCTTGGGCGGCGAGTTCAGATGGTGGCCGGTATTCACGCCAGACAGTATTCGTTGATCGACTGCTGACGTGGCCCGGACCGCCGGGTATTCCGGTGTAAAAAAGGCCAGCGAGACGTCGCTCTCGCGCCCCGCTGGCAGAGGTAAAGCCTTAACCGCGACTCAGATGCTGAGGCACAGGTATTTGATTTCCAGGTAGTCCTCGATGCCGTACTTGGAGCCTTCGCGGCCCAGGCCCGACGCCTTGATACCACCGAACGGCGCGACCTCGTTGGAGATCAGGCCGGTGTTGATGCCGACCATGCCGTATTCCAGCGCTTCGGCGACACGGAACACACGGCTCATGTCACGGGCGTAGAAGTACGAGGCCAGACCGAATTCGGTGTCGTTGGACATGGCGATGACTTCGGCCTCGTCCTTGAAGCGGAACAGCGGCGCCAGCGGGCCGAAGGTCTCTTCCTTGGCGACTGCGGCAGTCTTCGGTACGTCGACCAGGATGGTCGGCTCGAAGAAGTTGCCTTCGATCAGCTTGCCGCCGGACAGGACCTTGGCGCCTTTCGAGACGGCGTCTTCGATGTGCTCCTGGACCTTGGCCACGGCCTTGCCGTCGATCAGCGGGCCGGTGGTGGTGCCTTCTTCCAGACCGTTGCCGATCTTCAGCTTGGCGACCGCGGCTTTCAGCTTCTCGGCGAAGGCGTCGTAGACACCGTCCTGCACGTAGATGCGGTTGGCGCAGACGCAGGTCTGGCCGTTGTTGCGGTACTTGGAAATGATCGCGCCTTCAACGGCCTTATCCAGGTCGGCGTCGTCGAACACGATGAACGGCGCGTTACCGCCCAGTTCCAGGGAAACCTTCTTGATGTCCTTGGCGCATTCTTCCATCAGCTGGCGACCGATTTCGGTCGAGCCGGTGAAGGACAGCTTGCGCACCAGGGAGTTGCCGGTCAGCTCGGAGCCGACTTCGCCGGCGCTGCCGGTGATCACGCTGAGCACGCCAGCCGGGATGCCGGCGCGGGTGGCCAGTTCGACCAGGGCCAGGGCGGAGTACGGGGTCTGCGAGGCAGGCTTGAGCACCATGGTGCAGCCAGCGGCCAGGGCCGGGCCGGCTTTACGGGTGATCATCGCGGCCGGGAAGTTCCACGGGGTGATGGCCGCGGTAACGCCGATCGGCTGCTTGATGACGATCAGGCGCTTGTCTGGCTGGTGGCCAGGGATGACGTCGCCGTAGACGCGTTTGGCTTCTTCGGCGAACCACTCGATGAAGGAAGCGGCGTAGGCGATCTCGCCCTTGGCTTCGGCCAGTGGCTTGCCTTGCTCGGTGGTCATCAGGCGGGCCAGGTCGTCCTGGTTCTCGATCATCAGCTCGAACCAGCGGCGCAGCTTGCCAGCACGCTCCTTGGCGGTCAGTGCGCGCCAGGCCGGCAGGGCCTTGTCGGCGGCTTCGATGGCACGGCGGGTTTCGGCAGCGCCCATTTTCGGCACGGTACCAATGACTTCGCCGGTGGCCGGGTTGGTCACCTTGATGGTCTGGCCGCTGTCCGCATCCAGCCACTCACCGTTGATGAAGGCTTGCTGACGGAACAACTGAGCGTCTTTGAGCTGCATGTCGACTTCCCTTGAACACCGTGCACGGACGGCGCGAATTATTGGTAGTTGAGTAAGCACCCTGCGGGGCGCTTGCCTGTAGGAATTGAGGCACCGGATCCGGGCCAATGTTCCACTCGCAGGCGTCGAGCGTTTGAAATCTCGAACGAGATCCTAGGAGCAAGCCGGGAAAAGGACAAGAGGGCGTTCGAAAAAAAGAACGATTGACTGAACAGCCGGTAGGTCCAGGCGACCGGCGGTGGCCGCACCGGCCTCATCGCTGGCAACGCCAGCTCCCACAGGATCAGCGGTGCATGCAATTCCTGTGGGAGCTGGCGTTGCCAGCGATGAGGCCATCAGCAGCACCCACTAACCCAGGCCCTTCAGATAGGCCCAGGGATAGATCCCCCGCTCATGCCCATCACTGAACACCAGCTGGACACCATAGCCCTGCACCTCGAGCCGCTCCACCCGCACATCACCGCGGACCAGGTCGATGCGCCCGCCCAGCCGCCCCGCTCGACATTGCGAACAGGGGCACGCCCCCCGCAGCCGGGCATGGCTGATTACCTGCTCGCCGTCGCCCCATTGCAGGACCAGCTCGCCGTCCGCACGCCGGTTGCGGATCGCGCCCGGCGCGTTCACTGCAACTGCACCAGGGCGATGCGCACGGCCTTGCGCACTTCCGGATCGCTGTCGGCCTCGGCCTCGCGCAGGGCCGGCAAGGCTGCCGCATCGCCCAGCTCACCCAAGGCCAGCGCCGCTTCCTTGCGCAGATTGGCGATGCCGTGCCCGAGCAACTCGGCCAGGCCCCCCAGCGCCGGGCGATGACGCAAACGCCCCAGCGAACGCGCCGCACGCAGGCGCACCTGCCAGTAACCATCCTGCAGCGCCTCGATCAGCGCCGGACCGGCCTGGTCATGTCCGACCTTGCCCAAGGTGGTGGCGGCCTCTTCACGCACCTGCCAGGCGTCATCGCGCAAGGCGGCGGTCAAGGCCGAGAGAACCGTGGCGTCGCGGGCCAGCCCGAGCGCACCAATGGCGGCGCGGCGCACCTCGGTGTCGGGCTCTTCGGCCGCCAGTCGTGCCAGCGCCGGCAAGGCAGGCTGGTGCTTGAGCCAGCCCAGGATGCCCACCGCTTCGCGGCGCACCCCGGCGTCCGGATCGTCCAGCGCCAGCAAGGCCGGACCTGCGGCGTCTTCAAGGCGCAACTCGCGCAAGGCCCGCAGGGCACTGGCGCGGACGAAGGCATCGGTGTGGGTGGTCCATGGCAGGATCAGTTGTCCCGCCTCCAGGCTTTTCAGCTCGCTGAGGCTCTGCGCCGCCGCCAGGCGCACCGGCTCGGCGCTGTCGGCCAGAGCCGCGCACAGCGCCTGCACGACCTCGGGCTCTTCCCAGGCCTCCAGCAGGCGCGCCGCTTCGGCACGCACTTCGGCCGCCGGGTCCACCAGCAGCGCATCGGTCAGCCACGGCAGACCATCGGGCTCTTCCAGGTCGGCCAGATCGATCAGGGCAATCCGGCGCACGGCGGCATCGGCGTCGTTGAGGCGCGGCAGCAGGTCGAGGATGTCGGGGTTGTCGCTGGTTCTTTCGCTCATAAGGCAATCCGTAACGGTGGGTGGTCGCTGTCCGGCAGGCCCAGCGGGGTCAGGCGCGGCAGTTCGCGGCCTTCCTCGTGGCGCAGCAGGGCCAGGCAGTGACGCTTGAGATGGGTAAATTCCGGGCTGGTCAGCAGGCTGCTGCGCCGTGGCCGGGGGAATGTCAGGCGCAGGTCTTCGATAAAACGGCCCGGGCGCGGGCTCATCACCAGGATGCGGTCGGCGAGGAACAGCGCCTCGTCGATGTCATGGGTGACGAACACCACGGTGGTGCGGATGCGCGTCCAGATGTCCAGCAGCAGTTCCTGCATGCGCGAGCGGGTCTGCGCGTCGAGGGCGCCGAAGGGTTCGTCCATCAGCAGCAGGCGCGGGCGGTTGATCAGCACCCGGGCGATCTCGGCGCGCTGCTGCATGCCGCCGGACAACTGGCTGGGCCAGCGTTCGGCAAAATCACCGAGGCCGACCAGTTGCAGCATCTCGTAGGCCCGGCGATGCCGCTCGGCCTTGCCCTGCCCCTGCATCTTCAGGCCGAAGGCGACGTTATCCAGCACGCTGCGCCAGGGCAGCAGGGTGTGGTGCTGGAAGACCATGCCGCGCTGCGGTGACGGGCCGTCCACGGGTAGCCCGTCGACCTCCAGTTGCCCGCCACTCGGCACCAGATGCCCGGCCAGGGCACCGAGCAAGGTCGACTTGCCGCAACCGGACGGCCCGAGGATGCACACGAACTCCCCCGGCTCGATGGCAAAGTCCAGCGCCTGCACCGCCTCGAACGCCTGACTGCCCTGCCCCAGGCGAATGGACACACCCCGCGCATCGATGCGCCCCGGCTCCGGCGCCTGTTGATAACTGCTCATCACGACGCCCTCCGCAGGCGATACCAGGGCGTGGCCAGGGCACCGAGGCGCTTGACCAGGGCGCTGCTGCCCATGCCCAGCACGCCGATCAGCAGCATGCCGACGATGATGTCCGGGTAGTTCTGCAAGGTGTAGGACTCCCAGGTGTAGTAACCGATGCCGAACTGCCCGGAGATCATCTCGGCGGTGACCAGGCAGAACCACGAGGTGCCCATGCCGATGGCCAGGCCGGTAACGATGCTCGGCAAGGCGCCGGGCAGGACCACTTCGCGCAGGATGGCCAGGCGCCCGGCGCCCAGGCTGCGCGCCGAGGCGACCAGGCGCGGGTCCACCGCTTCGACGCCGTGGATGGTGTTGAGCAGTACCGGGAACAGCGCGCCGGTGAAGGTAATGAACACCATCGACAGCTCCGACGACGGGAACATCAGGATCGCCAGCGGAATCCACGCCACCGCCGGGATCGGCCGCAGCACTTCCAGGGGCGGCAGCAGGGTGTCCTCGGCCCAGCGCGAGCGGCCGATCAGCAGGCCGAGCGCGACCCCGAGCACAGCCGCCAGCAGGTAGCCGGAAAACACCCGCGACAGGCTGCTGGTCAGATGCTCCAGCAGGGTGCTGGAGGTGACCAGTTGCCAGGCCGCATCGAGCACGGCCCCGGGGGTCGGCACATAAGTGAAGGTGAACAGGCCAAGGTCGAGCTTGTGGCTCGCCGCGACCTGCCAGAACAACAGGCAGGCCAGCAGCGATGCCACGCGCACGGGCCAGCGGATCAACGGGCTGGGCATGCGAGTGGTCTCCGATCAGCGCTGGGCCACCAGCTTGCGGTTGGCATCGGTGAAGTCCAGGGCCTCGCCACCATGGGCCTTGGCGTACTGCTGGGCCTGGTCCTTGAGCAGGAAGGCCGACAATTCACCCTTGCCGTTGCGCACGAACCAGGCCTGGTTGGCCAGCAGCTTGATGCCGCTGTCGGCGGCCTGGGCGTAGATGGCGCGGATGTCCTTGCCTTCCTGTTCCAGCTGGGCCAGGGCGCCGAGGGCGGCTTCCGGCGAAGCGTAGTGACGGACCTTGTCCTCGCCGCGCACCCAGATCTGCGCCAGGCGGCTGAAATCGGTGATCGGCTGGCCGGTCAGCGCATCGTTGGCCTTGAGCGGCAGCGGCGCGTAGTTCTTCAGGGCAACGTCGTAATCCTGGCCGGCCTGCTTGAAGGCGGCGCGGATGTACTGGTCGTCGATGAACTTGTCGGTGTCCAGGCCGCGATCGGTCTTCTTCAGCAGCTTGAGGGTGTCGATGGAGGTCGCCACCGCCTGGCGGTACTCGGGTTTCCAGGTCAGGTCGCGGGTCTGCAGGCCGAGTGGGCCGTGGAACAGGTAATTGACCTCGGCCTCGATGCCGGTGACTTTCTCGATCAGCTCGCTGTACTTCTCCGGCTCGGCGGCGATCAGGCGGTCGGCCTCGAGGCTGGCGCGCAGGTAGGCGGTGACCACTTCCGGGTATTTCTTCGCGTAGTCGGCGTCCACCAGCGCGCCGTGGAAGGTCGGCGCGTTGGCCTGGGCGCCGTCGTAGATCTTGCGGGCGAAGCCACGGTTGGGGAACAGCTCGGCGAACGGCACGAAGTCGGCGTGGGCCTCGATGCGGTTGCTGCGCAGGGCGGAGCCGGCGATTTCCGGGGCCTGGGCGATGATCTTCACGTCCTTCTGCGGGTCCCAGCCCTGGGCGGCAATGGCGCGCAGCAGCATGCCGTGGGCGGTGGAGGCGAACGGCACGGAGATGGTCTTGCCCTTGAGCTCGGCCAGCGACTGCACGCTGGACGCCGCCGGCACCACGATGCCGTTGCCGCTGCCATGCACGCTGCCGGACAGCACGCTGATGAACAGGCTGCGCTTGCCGGCGTCGAGGTGGGCGACGCCGTTGAACGAGCCGGGGAAGTCGGCCATGGCGCCGAAGTCCAGCTTGCCGGCGACCATCTCGTTGGTCAGCGGCGCGCCGCTGGTGAAGTTCTTCCACTCGATCTGGTACTTGGCATCCTTGTACTTGCCGTCATGGGGCAGGTACTTGTCGAGCAGGCCCAGCTCGCGGATCAGCAGGCCGCCGGTGGCGCAGTTGATGGTGGTGTCCTGGGTGCCGATGGCGACGCGGATGGTCTCGGCGCTGGCGTTCAGGCTGGCGATCGCCAGCGCAAGGCCGGCCACGGTGGTTGCAAGGCGCATGTGTTTCCCCTCGAATCGTTAAGTATTGGAATCGTCTCCGCCACCGGGCGCGGTGGTGGGAAACGAGGGGGTACGGGATGAGGCGTCCGGTGGTTCGCCGGATGGCTTGGGGTGAGGCTCAGCGCAGCAGGTAGGGAATCTCTACCTTGACCGCGCCGGTGGGGCAGTCCTTCTCGCAGGGCATGCAGTACCAGCACTCGTCGAAGGCCATGTAGGCCTTCTGCGTGGCCGGATTGATCGCCAGCAGGTCCATCGGGCAGACCTCGACGCAGACGGTGCAGCCTTTTTCGGCGATGCACTTGTCCTCGTCGATGGTGACCGGGGCACTGCTCCTGAAGAAGATGTCCTGGGCTTGATAGGCCATGTTCACGGTGTCCTTGGAGCCTTTGGCTCTCTTTATCTGTGTCTGACAACAGGGCTTGTGGTGTGGCTGATGGCCTCATCGCCGGCAATGCCGGCTCCCACAGGGATCAGCGGTGCACGCGGCACCTGTGGGAGCCGGCGTTGCCGGCGATGAGGCCATAAAGGCCAACACAGAATCAGGCGGCATCGACCCGAACCCGCAGCCGCTCATAGGCCGTCTGCTCATCGGCATCCAACGCAATCAGGTACGGCTCGACCGCCTTCTTGAAACTGGTCATCTCGCCGTCCTCACCCTTCTTCAGATGGCAATGGCAGAACCACTCGCCATCGTTGCGCTCGGGAAAGTCGACCCGGTGGTGGTACAGCCCCCAGCGGCTTTCCTCACGAAACAGCGAGGCGCGGGCGGCCATCTCGGCGCAGTCGCGGATCACCGCCACTTCCATGGCGCGCATCAGCTCGTGCGGGTTATGCGCCTTCATCTGCGCCAGGTCACGCTCGATCTCGGCGAAACGGGCCAGGCCGATTTCCATTTTCTTGGTCACTTTCGGCGGCTGCAGGTAGTCGTTGACCATGCGCCGCAGCTTGTACTCCACCTGCGCTGGCGGCAGGCCGTGCTCGCGCTGCAGCGGTGCGAAGACCCGCTCGCGCTCGCGCTCGACCTGGCCGACATCGACCTCGGCGTGTTCGCGGTCAGCCACGTAATGGGCGGCGTTGACCCCGGCAAACCAGCCGTAGGTAAAGGCCCCGAGCATGTAGTTATGCGGCACCGCAGCCATGTCGCCGGCGGCGTACAGGCCCTTGACGCTGGTCTCGGCCTTCTCGTTGACCCACACCCCCGAGGCCGAATGCCCGGAGCAGAAACCGATCTCGGAGATATGCATCTCGACCATGTGCTGGCGGTAGTCGGTGCCACGATTGGCGTGGAACTGGCCACGGCTCGGGCGCTCGTTGCTGTGCAGGATTTCCTCGATGTTCTGGATGGTTTCCTCGGCCAGGTGATCGAGCTTGAGGAACACCGGCCCGTTGCCGCCCTCCAGCTCCTGGTGGAACTCCCACATCATCTGGCCGCTCCAGTAGTCGCACTCGATAAAGCGCTCGCCCTTGCTGTTGGCCGTGTAGCCGCCCAGCGGGCCGGTGACGTAGGCGCAGGCCGGGCCGTTGTAGTCCTTGATCAGCGGGTTGATCTGGAAGCACTCTAGGTTCGCCAGCTCGGCCCCGGCGTGGTACGCCATGGCGTAGCCGTCGCCGGCGTTGGTCGGGTTCTCGTAGGTGCCCATCAGGTAGCCCGAGGACGGCAGGCCCAGGCGTCCGGCGGCACCACAGGCGAGCACCACGGCCTTGGCGCGGATCACCTTGAACTCGCCGCTGCGGCAGTCGAAGCCGAGCACCCCGGCAGCGGCGCCTTCGCCATCGAGGAGGATGCGGGTGCAGACCATGCGGTTGCTGATCTCGACCCGGGCGCGCTTGAGCTGACGGTAGAGCACTTTCTTGATGTCGTGGCCTTCCGGCATCGGCAGCACGTAGGCGCCCATGTGGTGGACCTTCTTCACCGCGTAGTCGCCGGTCTCGTCCTTTTCGAACTTCACGCCCCAGCGGTCCAGTTGCTCGATGGTCTCGAAGCTCTTGGTGGCATAGGCATGCACGGCGGCCTGATTGACGATGCCGTCGTTGGCCACGGTGATTTCCTTGGTGTACTGCTCCGGCGTCGCGTGGCCCGGGATGATCGCGTTGTTGAGGCCATCCATGCCCATGCTGATCGCGCCGCTGCGCTTGACGTTGGCCTTGTCCAGCAGCAGCACGCGCAGGCTCTTGTCCTGCTCCTTGGCCTTGATCGCGGCCATGGGCCCGGCGGTGCCGCCGCCGATGATGACGATGTCGTAGTCCTGGGTCGCGATGCTCATGCCTTGGGCCCCTTCTGGCGGTCGATGCGCAGGCGATACTGGAAGGCGTCGCCACGGTAGTAGAGGTGTTCGAAGTCCAGCGGCGTACCGTCGGCGGTGTGGGTCAGGCGCTCGATGCGCATGATCGGCGAGCCCTCCTCCACGTCCAGGGCCTGGGTCAGGTCGCTGTCGGCGAGCACGGCGTCGATGGCCAGGTCGGCATGGCCGAGGGCGATGCCGCAGTCGTTTTCCAGCACCAGGAAGATGTCGCGGGTGACCAGGTCGGCCTTCTCCAGCTTCTCGCCTATGGCCTGGGGCAGCCAGGTCAGCTCCAGCGACACCGGCTCGCGGTTGATCAGGCGCACGCGGCGGATCTCGGTCACCGGTGCGCCCTCCTCGATCTGCAAGCGCGCCGCTACCAGCGCAGTGGCCGGCACATGGCGCAGGCTGCGCAGACGGTTGATCACCTCGTAGCCGCGCTGGGTCATCGACTCGGCCAGGCCCTGCAGGGTGCTGACGTTCTGGAACGCCTTGGGCTTGGCAACGAAGGTCCCCTTGCCGTGGATCTTGAAGATCAGCCCCTCCTTTTGCAGATCGCCCAGCGCCTGGCGCACGGTGATGCGGCTGACCTCGAACGCCTTGCCCAGCTCGCTCTCCGAGGGCATGCGGCTGTGCGGTGGATAAGTGCCATCGAGGATGCGCTCGCGCAGCAGCTCCTTGAGCTGGGAATAGAGCGGTACCGGGGACAGGGGGAGCAATTCGGCCATGGTTCTCTTCGCTTGTTCGGTGACTTGTTATAACAAGTTGTGACGAGAGAGTAGGCGATCTAAGGATTGGCTTGGAAATACTGATATCGAATATGGATATTCGTGGCGCGTTGGCCAGGTTGCATTTGCAGATGAATGGGCGCACCGTAAAGACGTTTGTCATTACAAGAGGCTCTGACGATGGCTTCCATCAATATCCGTGTCGACGACGAGTTGAAGGCCCAGGCCTACAGCGAACTGGAGCGCCTGGGCATCACCCCTTCGGAGTTCATGCGCCAGGCGCTGCAATACGTGGCAGAGCAAGGCCGCCTGCCTTTCCGCCCGGTGCTGATGACGGAGGAAGACGAAGAGCTGGTCGCCACTGTCCGGGAACGCCTTGCCACTCCTCAGCGAGTGAAGGTTGAGCTGGATGACCTATAGCCTTGAGTTCGATGCCCGTGCCCTGAAGGAATGGAAAAAGCTCGGCGATACCGTCCGAGAGCAATTCAAGAAAAAGCTGGCGGAGGTCATTCACCAGCCTCGTATCGAGGCCAATCGCCTGCACTCGCTGCCGGACTGCTACAAGATCAAGCTGCGCAGCAGCGGTTATCGGCTCGTCTATCAGGTGATCGACCAGGAGATCGTTGTCTACGTTGTCGCGCTCGGAAAGCGGGAGCATGAAGCGGTCTACCGCAAAGCAACCGATCGTTTGTAAGCACGTGCCAAGCCGGAAAAATCACCCCGGATCAAGGCGATGGACGCCATACCCCAAGATGGGTATCATGGCGCCCGCGTTGCACTCGTAGCTCAGCTGGATAGAGTACTGCCCTCCGAAGGCAGGGGTCGTGGGTTCGAATCCCGCCGAGTGCGCCATATACGAAAAGGCCCAGGTGAAAACCTGGGCCTTTTTTGTTTCCCTCGCGCCACAGTCGAGCAATTTCTTGGGTAGTTTCTTGGGTAGTTTCTTGGGTAGTCACCCCTTCACCAACCGCATATCCAACCCAAACCGCTCCTGCCCCACCACCCGATACTTCCCCTGCGCCAACTCGCAACTCACCAGCAGATTCCACGAATGCCGACTCACCGCCGACGGGATCAGCACGAACGGATGCTCGGCCAACAACGCATCGACGAACTTCTGCTGATTGGGCGAGGCCGCCGCGCTGGTCAGCCAGCGCGGGTTGGGCACGTCCTCGGGCTGCACGACCTTGATCAGGCGCGTATCCAGCACTTCGAAGCAGGTCAGCACATGCCGCACCGTGTCCAGCGCATCGAAGCCGATATGCACCGCCACTTCCAGAATCGCGGTGGAGGGGTCCGCCGCGGCGTATACCACCTTGCGCCCCGGCGGGTTCCAGCGGCCACCGAGCTTGTGCGCGCCGATGCCGCTGTCCCAGGAGTCCTTGTAGACCTCACGATCGAGGCGCCAGGCGTACCAGGAACCGGACCATGGCAACGGATTCACTGATAGACCCCGTGCTCGATGCGCTCCAGGTAATCCTCGACCGCCTGGAAGCCGACCGGGTTGTCGATCACGTCCAGCGGTACGTCACCGTCCAGGTACTTGCACGGGCGGCCCAGCCATTCTTCGGCCAGGCTCAGGGAGCCGAACACTTCGATCGCGCGCTCCAGCACCCGGGCGAACTGGAAGGCCACAGCGCTTTGCTGGGCATTGAGATGAGCAGCCTGCTTGCTGCCCTGGCGCTGCAGCGTCCTGACCGATTTGCCGACGATGCGGCTCATGATCTTGCGGGTCGAATACAGGTCGGACAGCGCCAGCATCGCCTGCACATCCTTGAGGTCGAAGCCCTTGGCGGTGAGCCGGTAGACCATCACCGGGCTGAGCAGGTCGGCTTCTTCGCGAAGCAGATATTCCGTGGGCCGGCGGACACAGGTGTCGGCGTACGTCATGATGATCACTCCTTGTGCGACAAGTGACGCAACTCTAACGCCATTTGACGCGCATCGCATCGACGCTTCGTCGCCTCACCTCCCCTCGCGCTTCTCCAGGGTCAGTTCCACCCGCCGATTCTTCGCCCGTCCTTCAGGGGTACCGTTATCTGCCAGCGGCTGGGTTCCCGCCATGCCCATCGCGGTCATTCGTCCGGCAGCGATGCCTTGTTGCTGAAGCACGCGCACCACACTCCCCGCCCTTGCCCCGGACAGCTCCCAGTTGGACGGGTAGCGAGCATTGCGGATGGTCCGGGTATCGGTATGCCCGGTGACGATGATGCGGTGCGGCACGCCCTTCAACACGCCGGCCAGCCGTTGCAGGACCTCCAGCCCCTTGGGATCGAGATCGGTCTGCCCGGAGTGGAAGAGGATGCTGCTGTCGATGCGGAAGCTGACACTGCGCTCGTTCTCGATCACTTCGATATCGCTGCCCAGCTGGTCCAGCGGCAATCCCGCGAGCGGGTCGACGGGCTCCGCCACGACCGGCGGGGGAACCACCGGCTCAGGCTCGGCGACAACCGGCACCGGCTCGGGTGCAACTGCCACTGGCGGCACCAGCAACAACGACCCCGGTGGATCGACCCGGGTCAGCCCGGCGATGTCCATCACATGCGGCGCTCCGTCCACAGGCGCAGGGCGATGCACCAGCGCCTGCGCCAGCATCGCCATCAGCATCACCAGCAACACGGTGATCAGGTCCAGGTAGGTGAGCATCCAGCCGTCGCCATCCCCCTCCGCCGCCGAAATGGCCAGCAGATCCGGGGCACCCGACGCGCGCTTCAGGCTGCATTGGCGCTCCCGCGCCTTCATCAGCTCGAATTCAAGGCTGCGCTGGTGCTCCAGCCAGAATCGGTTATCGGCTATCCACGCCTGGTTCATGTGCGCTTGCGCCATACCGCCAGCAACGGCTTGCCGGGACGACGCACCTGCTCGCCCTGCAACTCGTCGTGGTAGTGGGCGACGAAGCACTTGAGCGTTTCGCGCATCAATCCCGGACTGCGCTTGCGTGCCATCATCGAGATGCCCTGGAGGATCATGTTCACCACCACCACGCGCCGCTCGCTGCGCCGCTCAAGCTTCACCGCAATCGGCTTGCACACCAGGTTGGCCAGCAGCAGGCCGTAGAGGGTGGTGGTCAGGCTCATCGCCATTTGCCGGCCGACGTTGCCCATATCGCCGTCGCCAAGGACGAACACCAGGTTGACCATGCCCACCAGGGTACCGAGCATGCCGAACGCCGGCGCATAGCCGGCCATGGTGCGGAACAGCTGCGCCTCGGCCTGTTCCTTGGCACGCAGCCGGGTGATGCGCCATTGCAGCAGTTCGAGGATGTCCTCCTCGGCCACCTGGTCCACCAGCAACTGCACCCCGGAACTCAGGAACGGATTGCGCACCTCGGCCAGGGCGTTTTCCACCCCGCGGCTGTCGCCATCGTTCCAGCGCCGGGCCAGGCCGACCAGCTCGTCGATGATCCCCGGCGCCGGGTCGCGCTCGCGGCGCAGCACGGTGGCGATCAGTCCGGGAATCCTGCGGACCTCGGCCATCGGGTAGCTGATGCAGGTGGCGGCGAAGGTGCCGCCAAGGACGATGCCCAGGCTCGCCGGGTCGAGCAGCAGGGCCGGATGCTGTGCCGAGAACATCAGCAGCAGGCCGAGCAGGAACAGGCTGACCAGCAGGCCGACCAGGGTCGATGAATTCATGGCGCTTCGCTGCCGTTGCGGGTGATGGAGCGCTTTATAGCGCCCGCGCGCTCGGGGCAAAGGCCCTAATACAGGCCCTTTTAGCGATGAGCTTGAACGACGGTCGACGCCGAAAATTTTTTTCCCATGGCGCTAAAGGTGGCTTTTCGCTGCGCCGATGTTCGCGCTGTCAGCCAGACGAAGGCGCTGAAGGTATCGAGCGCCGGCTGCTTGCCAACAGTGCCTAAACCCAGAAAGGAACTTCGACATGTCCGTCATCAATACCAACATCACCTCGCTGATCGCCCAGAAGAACCTGAGCGCCTCGGAAAACAGCCTGAGCACCTCGATCGAGCGCCTGTCCTCCGGCCTGAAGATCAACAGCGCCTCCGACGACGCCGCTGGCCAGGCCATCGCCAACCGCATGAGCTCGCAGATCACCGGTCTGGAGCAGGCGAGCAGCAACGCCAGCGACGGCATCTCCCTGGCGCAGACCACCGAAGGCGCGCTGGACCAGGTCAACGACAACCTGCAGCGTATCCGTGAGCTGGCAGTGCAGGCAGCCAACGGCACCAACTCGCAGTCCGACCTGCAATCGATCCAGGATGAAATCACCCAGCGTCTCGACGAGATCAACCGTATCTCCAGCCAGACCTCGTTCAACGGCGTGGACGTGCTGTCGTCCAACCAGAAGATCAGCATCCAGGTGGGCGCCAACGATGGCGAGACCATCGAGATCGACCTGAAGCAGATCAACGCCACCACCCTGGGCCTGGCCGACTTCAACGTCAACGGCTACGACACCACCCTGACCGCGACCACCCTGACCGACAGCTCCGGCACCGCGATCACCGGCACCAACACCAGCTACGTCGACAGCTCCGGCACCACCGTCAGCGGCGGCACCCTGTCGCAGGATGCCGATGGCGACTACTTCCTGACCGTGGGTGGCAAAACCTACGCCGCCGAAGTGAAGACCACCACCAGCGGCACGACCACCACCGCGACCATCACCATCGACACCGAAAACGAAGTCACCAAGAAGTCCACCAACACGCTGACGGCGCTGGACAATGCGCTGAACACCGTGGACTCGATGCGTTCCGACCTCGGTGCGATCCAGAACCGCTTCGACTCGGCGATCACCAACATCTCCACCACGGTGACCAACCTGACGTCCGCCCGCTCCGGCATCCAGGACGTCGACTACGCCACCGAAGTGTCGGCCATGACCAGCGCGCAGATCCTGCAACAGGCCGGTACCTCGGTTCTGTCCCAGGCCAACTCGATGCCGCAACAGATGCTGTCGCTGCTGCAATAAGCCAGGCGATGGCAGACGAGGGCGCGGCGCATACCGCGCCCTCTTTTTTTGCCGGTCAAACCGCCTAATGCCGAGGTTGCGAGGCGGCTTATCCGGGCTTTGAGGGGCACGCCACGGCGATAGCATTCAAAGCTGATCCCCTTCGCCACAAGGCCGTTCTTCATGTCCAAGCCCCAGCGCGCCCGCCTGCCCCACACCCGTTCCGTCAGCCCTGTCGATCTCACCCAGGCCCGCCGCCTGTGCCAGCGGCGCCCCGACGATGCCGGTGCCTGGCAAACCCTCGGCAACCTTCAGTTGGGCCAGCAACCGGAGCAGGCCCTGGGCAGTTTCGAGCAGGCCCTGGCCCTGCAGCCGGACGACCCTCGGACGCTGGAACTGGTGGCCAAGGCGGCGCAGAAACTGGGCGACGCCGAACGCGCCGAAAGCCTCGCCACCCGCGCCCTGCAACTGGCACCGGACTTCCCTCCGGCGCACCATCGGCTGGCGACCCTGTACTTCGAGAAAGGCCAGTTCGCGGCATCGCTGCGGCATATCGACAAGGCCCTGGACAGTCACCCCGACGACTGCCGCATGCTGTCGCGCAAGGGCCTGATCCTCAATCGCCTGGAGCGCCACGGCGAGGCGATCGACGTCTTCACCCGCCTGATCGCCCGCGAGCCGAAGGACTACAGCCACTGGAACAACCTGGCCAACCTGTACCGCGACATCGGCAAGCTGGCCCTGGCCGACGAGCATTACCAGCGCGCCATCGACCTGGTCGGGCGCAAGGACGTGCTGCCCTACTCCAACCGCCTGACCACCCTGCACTACGACCCGACGCAGAGCCGCGAGTACATCTTCCAGGTGTGCAAGGAATGGCAGACCCGCTTCGGCCCCACGACGCGTCCAGAGCGCCCGCAGGCGACGGACCTGGTACCGGACCGCCTGCTGCGCATCGGCCTGGTCTCCGACGGCCTGCGCCAGCACCCGGTGGGCAACATGATCGTCGGCGCCCTGGAGGGCCTGCCGCGTCATCAGTTCGCGCTGATCGCCTACAGCAGCAGCCAGGTCAACGACCACCTGACCAAGCGCATCCGCGCGCGGGTCGAAGCCTGGCACGCGATCAAGCACATGGACGAGCAGCGCCTCGACCGGCAGATCCGCGACGACGCCATCGACATCCTGATCGACCTCAGCGGCCACAACGCCGGCAACCGCATGGGCACCATGGCCCTGCGCCCGGCGCCGCTGCTGGTGAAATGGGTCGGCGGCCTGATCAACACCACCGGCCTGGATGCCATCGACTACCTGCTCAGCGACGCCATCGAGTCGCCGCCGGGTGACGATCCGTTCTACACCGAAAAGCTGATCCGCCTGCCCGACGACTACATCTGCTACGACCCACCGCCCTACACCCCGGATATCCGCGCGCTGCCGGCGCAAGGCAACGGCTTCATCACCTTCGGCTGCTTCAACAACCCGACCAAGATCAACGATGAACTGCTCGGCCACTGGGCCGAGCTGCTGCAGGCCGTGCCCGACTCGCGCCTGCTGCTCAAGGGCGGGGCCTTCGCCAACGCCGAACTGCGCGAGCATGTCGAAAGCGTATTGGCGGCCCGCGGCATCGCTGCCGAACGCCTGATCGTCGAAGGCCCGGTCGGCCACAAGGCCCTGCTGGAGTGCTACAACCGGGTCGATATCGCCCTCGATCCCTGGCCCTACTCCGGCGGCCTGACCACCTGCGAAGCGCTGCTGATGGGCGTGCCGGTGGTGACCCTGCCAGGTCCCACCTTCGCCGGGCGCCACTCGGCCACCCACCTGGTCAACGCCGGCCTGCCGGAACTGGTGGTCAGCAGTTGGGAAGAATACGTGCAACGTGCTGCGGGGCTGGCCAAGGACCAGAACAACCTCGCCCTGATCCGCAGCTTCCTGCGCCGGGTGCTGATGAGCTCGCCGGTGTGCGACGCCCCGCGCTTCGCCGGCAACCTCGGTACGGCCTTGCGCGCCATCTGGCAGCGTCACTGCCTCGGGGCGGCCCCGGCAGCCCTGACCCTGGACAAGCAAGGGCAGGCCTTCTTCGACGGCGAGCAGGATGCCGTGGTGCTCCAGCACCCTCCGGCCCCCGCCAAGGACGAAGGCTTCAGCTTCAGGTTCCAGGGGCGCATCGTCACCCTCGACCACGGCGCCACGCTGATCGCCTCGCCACGCTTCGTCGCCTTGCAGCGGCTTGGCGTGCTCTCGACCATCGCCTTCGACCCGGCCAGCCGGATCAACAATTCACGGCAACTGGCGGAGCTCGGCGAACTGCATTACTACCCCAGCGTCGCCCTGGGCAACGGCGACAACACCACCTTGCGCGCCTGTCTCGACCCACAGTTGAGCGCGACCCTCGAACCCCTGCCCCAGGCCGAAAGCGGCCCGGTCGCCCAGGTGCTGACCCGTCTGCCGCTGCCTACCCTGCGCCTGGATGTGATCGAGGGCATGCCCGGGGTGGACTGGCTGATCCTCGACAACCTCAACGACAGCCTGGCGCTGCTCGAATATGGCCGCAAAACCCTGGCCGATACCTTGCTGGTGCAGGCCCGCATCAGCTTCGTCGCCACCCATGAACAACAGCCGGACCTGCGCGCCCTGAGCCAGCGCCTGGCCGGCCTCGGCTTCAGCTTCCATCGCCTGCACGAACCGCAGCACCGGCATTTTGCCGAGGCGTCCGGCTTCGCCGCCTCGCAATTGAGCACGGCCGACGCCCTGTTCCTGCCGGATGCCCAGCGCCTGGCCGGGCTTACGGAAAACCAGCGGCGCAAGCTCGCGTTCCTGCTGCACACGGTCTACGACAGCAAGGACGTGGCCCTGTCGCTGCTGGGCGCCCTGGGCGAGGACACCGCCCAGCGCTACCTGCGCCATGCCCAGAGCTTGCCGAGCCTGCCGCTGATCGACGCCCCGGCGCCACAGGCGGACTTCCAGGAACCGCAACTGACCTTCCCGGCGGAGGTGGCCGAATATGTGCGGACCATCTATGCCGACGCCTCGGTCATCCTCGAATACGGCAGCGGCGGCTCGACCCTGCTGGCCGGGCGCATGCCGGGCAAGACGGTGTTCACCGTGGAAAACGACCTGAACTGGGCCAAGGGCATGCAACGCTGGATCGAGCAGGCCGACCTGCCGTCGCCGCCGCGCATCCATACCATCGATATCGGCCCCACGGGCGCCTGGGCGCGGCCGAAGAGTGCCAAGGCGTGGAAGCGCTTTCACCAATACCCGTTGCAGGTCTGGGACGAGCCGGGCTTCGTGGCGCCGGATGTGATCCTGATCGACGGGCGTTTCCGCATCGCCTGTTTCGTCACCGCCTTCCTGCGGGTGCGCAAGCCGACCATCGTGCTGTTCGACGACTACCTGGACCGGCCGCACTATCACGTGGTGGAGCGCCTGCTAAAGCCCAGCTCGACCATCGGCCGCATGGCGCGCTTCGACCTGGAACCGCTGGCGGAGGTGCCGCGGGATGAGCTGACCTGGCTGGTGGCGAGCTACAACGAGGTGGCGTATGCGGGTTGAACGATAGGATCAGAAAACTTCAGTGTCATTGCCGGCCTCATCGCCGGCAATGCCGGCTCCCACAGAAATCGGCGGTGTACTCGGTACCTGTGGGAGCTGGCATTACCAGCGATGAGGCCGCCAGAACCACTAGAGATCTCAGGCCCGCCCAACGGAGAGATAGGTCAACCCCGCATCCCCCACCGCCCTCGGCTCATACAGGTTTCGCCCATCCACCACCAGCGCCGCGCGCAGTTGCTGCCTCAGCCAGTGGAAGTCGACGCTGCGAAACGCCTTCCACTCAGTGCAGATCACCAGCGCATCCGCGCCCAGCACCGCCTGCACCCGATCGCCGGCCAGCAACAGGTCATCCCGTTCGCCATACAGCCGCCGACACTCGGCCATCGCCTCCGGGTCATAGGCCTGCACCCGCGCGCCAGCCTTCCACAACGCTTCCATCAACTCCCGGCTCGGCGCCGCGCGCATGTCGTCAGTGCCGGGCTTGAACGCCAGGCCCCAGACGGCGATGGTCTTGCCGCGCAACTGCCCGGCCAGCGCCTGCTCCAGCTTGCGGAACAGCGAGGCCTTCTGCCGCTGGTTGATCGCTTCGACCGCCCCCAGCAGCTGGGTGTCGTAGCCCACTTCGCGGGCACTGCGCCGTAGCGCCTGGATGTCCTTGGGAAAACACGACCCGCCATAACCACACCCCGGATAGATGAAGTCGTAGCCGATCCGCGGATCGCTGCCGATGCCATGCCGGACTTCCTCGATGTCCACCCGCAGGTGCTCGGCCAGGTTGGCCATTTCGTTCATGAAGCTGATCTTGGTGGCGAGCATGGCGTTGGCCGCGTACTTGGTCAGCTCCGCCGCACGCAGGCTCATGAACATCAGCTTGTCGTGGTTGCGGTTGTACGGCGCGTAGCATTCGCGCATCAGCCGCTTGACCGTTTCGGAGTCGGTGCCGACGACGATCCGCGCACCACGGGTAAAGTCCTCGATGGCCGCGCCTTCCTTGAGAAACTCCGGGTTGGAGCAGACTTCGAACGGCAGCTTGCGCCCCCGCGCCGCCAGCTCCGAGGCGATGGCTGAACGGACCCGCTCGCCCGTGCCCACCGGCACCGTGGACTTGCCCACCACCACCTTGTAGTCGTCCATGTGCCGGCCAATATCCCGGGCCACGGCGAGCACGTATTGCAGGTCCGCCGAGCCGTCTTCATCCGGCGGCGTGCCCACGGCGATGAACAGCAACTCGGCGAAGGCCACCGCCTCGGCGGCTTCGGTGCTGAAGCGCAGGCGACCGGCGCGCAGGTTGCTGTCGACCAGTTGCTGCAACCCCGGTTCGTGGATCGGCACCTCGCCGGCATTGAGCAATTCGATACGCCAGGGGTCGATGTCCATGCACAGCACTTCATGTCCCACATCGGCCAGGCAGGCGCTCGCCACCAGGCCCACATACCCCGAGCCAAACACGCTGATCTTCATGGTTTCCCCTTCAGTCGGCCAGTTTCGAGCGCAACCGCGCGATGGCCTGGCTGTGCAGCTGACAGACGCGGGATTCGCTGATCTCCAGGACCAGGCCGATCTCGCGCATATTGAGTTTTTCCTGGTGATACAGGGCCATCAGCAGGCGCTCGCGCTCCGGCAGGTTGTCGATGGCGCGGATCAGGCCGCGGCGGTTGCGCTCTTCGAGCAGGTCGTTGAACGGGTTGCCATCCGGCTGCTCGCCGATGGCCAGATGGTCTTCGCTGGTCAGGTCGAACGGCACCATCTGGCTGCCGTTGGTTTCGCTGAGCAACTGCTGGTACTCGGCCAGGGACATACCCATGGCCGAGGCCACCTCGCGCTCGCTGGCGGGGCGGCCGAGGCGCTGTTCGAGGTTGCCCAGGGTGGTTTCCAGCAGACGCGCATTGCGCCGCACGCTGCGTGGCGCCCAGTCGCGGGTGCGCAGTTCGTCGATCATGGCTCCGCGAATGCGGTGCACGACGAAGGTGCCGAAGGTGGTGCCCTGGCTCTGGTCGTAGCGGCTGATGGCGTCGAGCAGGCCGATGCTGCCGGCCTGGATCAGGTCGTCCAGGTCGATGCTGGGGGGGAGCCGGGTCTTGAGGTTCAGCGCATGCCGCTTGACCAGGGGCAGGTACTGCTCGAGCAGTTGCTCCTGGTGCATCCTGCCTTGTGCCGTATACATCGTGCGTGCCTGCGAAGAACCAGAGTGACGATCAGGGGGAAAAGCGTCGGGATTATCGGTGCAGGCCCACAGGCACCAAGCGCGGAAAAACCACCTGATTAACAGGGTGTTCGGCGTTTAGCAGCAAACCTCCATTGCCTGGACTGGCCTCATCGCTGGCAAGCCAGCTCCCACAAGGTGGCGTGCACCACAGACCCTGTGGGAGCCGGCTTGCCGGCGATGAGGCCAGCACTGCCCCCTATGCCGAAGGCGCGCCGATGATGCTGGTGATGCGCAAGGTGCGGTCATCAGGGATCTCGCTCAGGGCGATCACCGCCAGCTGGCGCAGGCGCCGCCGGAGGAAGCGCGACAGCACCAGGCGCAGGCGATTCGGCACCACCAGCACGGCCGGGTCGCTGCCCAGCTCCTGGCGCTTGAGCGCCTTGCGGGTTTCTTCCATCAGGGTCTCGGCCAGGCTCGGCTCCAGCGAGCCGCCATTGCCCACCGCCTGCATCACCACCTGCTCCAGGTTGAAGTCGAGGCCGATCACCCGCAGTTCGGGCTTGCTGCCGAAGTACTGGTTGACGATGGAACGCCCCAGGGCAACCCGCACCACCGCCGTCAGCTCGGCGATATCCGCCGGCTGCTGCCCCGTGCCATGTTCGGCCAGGGCATCGAGGATGGTGCGCAGGTCGCGGATCGGCACGTTCTCTTCCAGCAGGTTCTGCAGGATGCGCTGCAACTGGGTGAGGGTCAGCAGCTTGGGCACCACCTCCTCCACCAGGCCCTTGCCGTCGCCGCCGAGCTTGTCCAGCAGCTTCTGCACCTCGCTGCGCCCGAGCATGTCCTTGGCGTGCTGGTGCAGCAGGTGGTTGAGGTGGGTGGCGGCCACGGTACTGGCGTCGACCACGGTGTAGCCGTAGATCTGCGCATGCTCGCGCAGGCTGGCATCGATCCACACCGCCGGCAGGCCAAAGGCCGGGTCCACCGCCTCCTTGCCTTCGAGCTGGCCGGTGACCTTGCCGGGGTTGATCGCCAGCCACTTGCCCGGGTAGATCTCGCCGCGGCCGACCTCGACCCCCTTGAGGCTGATCAGGTAGCTATTGGGCGCCAGTTCGAGGTTGTCGCGCACATGCACAACCGGCGGCAGGAAGCCCATGTCCTGGGCGAACTTCTTGCGCAGGCTCTTGATCCGCGTGCTCAGCTCGCCCTGCTGGCGCACATCGACCAGCGGGATCAGGCGATGGCCGACGCGCAGGCTGAGGGTGTCCACCAGGCGCACGTCGTCCCAGCTCGCCTCGCTGGTCTGCACCGCCGCCTTGGCCGGCGCGGCCAGGGCCGGCTTCGCCTCGACCTGCTGTTCCTGGCGCGAGAACCACCAGCCCAAGCCGCCGAGCAGCCCGGTCAGCAGCAGGAACACCAGGTTGGGCATGCCTGGCACCAGGCCCAGCAGGCCCATGACCCCGGCGGTCATCATCAGGGTCTTCGGCCGGCTGAACAGCTGGCCCATCATCTGCCGGCTGACGTCTTCCTCGGTGTTGACCCGCGACACCATGACACCGGCGGCAATGGAGATGACCAGCCCCGGAATCTGCGCCACCAGGCCGTCGCCGATGGTCAGCAGGGTGTAGGTGTGGGCGGCGTCGGCGAAACTCATGCCGTGCTGCAGCAGGCCGATGGCCAGGCCGCCGATCACGCACACGCCCATGATCACCAGGCCGGCCACGGCGTCACCGCGGACGAACTTGCTGGCACCGTCCATGGAGCCGAAGAAGTCCGCTTCCTGGGCCACTTCCTTGCGCCGCTTGCGCGCTTCCGGCTCGCCGATCAGGCCGGCGTTGAGGTCGGCGTCGATCGCCATCTGCTTGCCCGGCATCGAGTCGAGGGTGAAGCGCGCGCCGACCTCGGCGATACGCCCGGCGCCCTTGGTGATCACCATGAAGTTGATGGTCACCAGGATCAGGAACAGCGCCAGGCCCACGGCGAAATTGCCGCCGACGAGGAACTCGCCGAACGCCTCGATCACCTTGCCCGCCGCGTCGGTGCCGGTATGCCCGTGCATCAGGATGACCCGGGTCGAGGCCACGTTCAGCGACAGGCGCAGCAGCGTGGTGAACAGCAGCACCGAGGGAAACGCGGAGAAATCCAGCGGCTTCTCGGTGAGCATGCTGACGATCAGGACCATGATCGCCAGGGCGATATTGAAGGTGAACAGCAGGTCGAGGATGAAGCTCGGCAGCGGCAGGATCATCATCGACAGGATCAGCACGATCAGCACCGGGCCGGTCATGACTTTCAGGTCGGTGCCTGCGGGCCAGGCATTGCGGCGCAGCAGGGCGGTCAGGCCTTTCATGGGTTCGCGGGGTCCTCAGGGGCGGGGCGACGGCGGCCGGGTTGGTCCATGCCGTCGGGAACGGGCAGATGCTGTGGCGTGGGCGGCATGGGGCCGCCGACTTCGCTGACGCGCTTGAGACGGATGGCCCAGGCCACCACCTCGGCGACGGCGGTGTACAGCTCGACCGGGATATGCCGGTCGAGATCGACGTGGAAATACAGAGCGCGGGCCAGCGGTGGCGCTTCGAGGATCGGCAGGTCGTGCTCCTCGGCCAGTTCGCGGATGCGCAGGGCCACGGCGTCGGCGCCCTTGGCCACCAGGCGCGGCGCACCGTCGCGCTCCTTGCGGTAGCTCAGGGCCACGGCGAAGTGGCTGGGGTTGGTGATCACCACATCGGCCTTGGGCACCTTGCTCATCATCCGCCGCCGCGCGCGCATCTGCTGCAGGCGGCGGATGCGCGCCTTGACGTGGGGGTCGCCGTCGGAGTTCTTGTGCTCCTGGCGAATCTCTTCCTTGGTCATGCGCAGGTTCTTGGCGTAGGTCCACAACTGGTAGGGTGCGTCCATGCCGACCACCACGATCAGCGCCGCCACACAGGTGACGCAGGACTTGGCGGTCAGCCCCAGCAGGGTGACCAGCGCCTGCTGCGCCGGCAGTTTGGGCAGGCCGAGCAACTGGCCGAGATGGGCGTCGAGAAACAGGTACAGCACGGTGCCGATCAGCGCCGCCTTGGCGATGGCCTTGGCCAGTTCCACCGGCACCTGCATGGAGAACAACCGGCCAAGACCGCTGATCGGGTTGAGGCGGGAGAAACGCGGACGCAGGGCACCGGCGGTAATGACCAGGCCGCCGAGCAGGGTCGGCGCGGCGATGGCGGCGACCAGCATCAGCAGGAAGAACGGCAGCAATCCCAGCAACGCCGCCTCGCCGAGGGACCAGCCGTTGGCGAGCATGCGCGAGGTGTCGAACAACTGAGCGCGATCGAACAGCAGCGCGCGCTCGACGATGCCGCCGAGGCGGTCATACAGGTGCCCGCCCATGCCCCACAGCCCACCGATTCCGGCCAGCAGCATGACGAAGGTGCTTAGCTCGCGGGAACGGGCGATCTGGCCCTCTTCCCGGGCTTTCTCGATACGGCGCGGCGTGGCCGCTTCCGTCCGGTCTTCGGTGCTGGTTTCGGACATGGTGCATGTCTTGCCAAGGGCCAGAAGAGCAACATGGCCCCTGTGGGAGCTGGCTTGCCAGCGATAGCGGTGTTGAATTCACTACAGCTATCGCTGGCAAGCCAGCTCCCACAGGGGCCATGCATATTCACGAAATATTGTGTGCAGCCAACCCCTCCAGCGATCCGGAGAAAACCCACACATATCCCGCCCTATTGCCCCGATTGCCCCGCGCCGAACTCCTCCTGGTTGAGAATCCGCTCCGCCACCTGGCTGTCCAGCACGATGATCTCGATTCGCCGGTTCACCGCGTCATACGGCGCGGCGCCGCGGAAGCGGATGCGGTCGGACATGCCGGATACGCGCAGCAACTTGGCCGGATCCAGCCCGCCCGCCACCAGCTCCTGGCGCGAGGCCTTGGCGCGGTCGGCAGAGAGATCCCAGTTGCTGTAGTAGGCCTCGCCGCCCGCATAAGGGTGGCTGTCGGTGTGCCCGCTGATCTGGATCTGGTTGGGCAGTTCGTTGAGCACCGGGGCGAAGGTGCGCAACACCTGGCTCATGTACGGCGCGACCCGGGCACTGCCGAGTTCGAACATCGGCCGCTTGTCGGTATCGAGCAACTGCACGCGCAGGCCCTCCGGGCTCAGCTCGATGGCGATCTGCTGCTTCAGTTCGCGCAGCTTGGGATCACGCTCCACGGCGCTTTCCAGGCGCTGCTTGAGCGCCTGCAGATGCCGCCGCTCCTCGCTGGACAAGCGCGTCGGGCGCCGCGCCTTGCGCGCCACTTCGCCCTCGGACAGCGCCGGATCACGCCCGCCGCCCGGGATCGCACTGGTGCTGGCGGTGCTCTTGTCGCCGTTGGTCATGGCCACCAGCAGCGGCGTGCTGAAGTACTGGGCGATCGCGTCCTTGTCGCCCTTGCCGGCGTTGGACAGCACCCAGAGCACCAGGAACAGCGCCATCAGCGCGGTCATGAAGTCGGCGAAGGCGATTTTCCAGGCGCCGCCGTGATGCCCCTTGGCGACCTTTTTCTTGCGCCGGATGATCAGCGGCTGTTCGCTCATGCCGTGGCCGCCTCGGGCCGCACGACACCGCCACCACGCACATGATTTTCCAGCTCCTGGGCCGACGGTCGTTCGCTGATGTGCAGGGTCTTGCGGCCGAACTCCACCGCCAGTTGCGGCGGGATCCCTTGCAGGTGAGCGAGCAGGGTCACCCGCAGGCAGTGCAGGGCCTTGGTCGATTCGGCGGTCTGCCGTTCGATGCGGCTGGCCAGCGGGGCGACCACGCCATAGGCCAGGTAGATTCCGAGGAAGGTGCCGACCAGGGCATGGGCGATCATCAGGCCCATCATGTCCGGCCCGACGTTGACCGCGCTGAGCGCCTTGACCACCCCGAGCACCGCCGCAACGATGCCGAACGCCGGCAGGCCGTCGCTGATCTTGTACAGGGCATCGGCGGGCAGGTGGGCTTCGTGCTCGAATTCCTCGATCTCGTGCTGCATCAGCTCGTCGAGCTCATGGGGCTGCACCGACAGGCTGATCAGTACGCGCACGTAGTCGACCACGAAGTCGAGGATCAGCGGGTCGTCGAGCAGCCGCGGATACTGGGAAAACACCGGGCTCTGGCGCGGGTCGTCGATGTCCCGCTCCACCGCCAGCAGGCTTTCGCGGCGGGCCTTGCTCAGCAGGTTGTACATCATGCCCAGCAGTTCCATGTAGAACGCCTTGTCGTAGCCGGCACTGCGCTTGAACTTGGACACCGCGCCGAGGGTGGCGCGGATCGCCTTGCCGTTGTTGGCGGCGATGAAGGCGCCCAGGGCCGCACCGGCGATCATCAGCAGCTCGGTGGGCTGGTACAGCGGGCCGAGGCTGCCGCCGGACAGCACGAACCCACCGAATACCGACGCCAGCGCCACGAATAGTCCTATCAGAATGAGCACGTCGCCGCTCCTCGGTTTGCAGTGAAAGACTGCTGAAGATCGGCAACGGCGAGGGGCGTCTTGAAAAAACTTTCGCCTGGCTCAGCCCTGGCTGATCGGCCGCAGGGTGTCGAGGCTGTCCGGGTCGATATCACGGCGCTTCAGCGTCTTGCCAGCCCGGGAGGGTGGCTGGCAGATGCCGCACACGTAGTTCTGCTTCGGCGAGTGGGAGTGGGCAATGAAATCGCCGGAGCAGCAGGAGCAGCGGATCTGTTCGAGCATGCCGTTCTCGACGAAGCGCACCAGGGTCCAGGCGCGGGTCAGGCCGAGCACCCGCTCGTCGTTGGGATCGCCAGCGTGCTCCATGTACAGCCGGTAGGCCTTGATGAAGGCGTCGATGCGGTGCCCGCCGATCTCCAGCATGCTGCGGTAGATGCTGTAGAACAGCGAGGAATGGATATTCGGCAACCAGGTCACGAACCAGTCCGTGGAGAACGGCAGCATGCCCTTGGGCGGCGGCGCACCGCGCACTTCCTTGTACAGGCGGATCAGCCGTCCACGACTGAGCGAGGTTTCGGTCTCGACGACCTGCAGGCGGGCACCCAGCTGGATCAGCTCGATGGCCAGATGCACCTGTTGCATTTCGGCGACCAGACTTTTCTCCGACATGGTTCAGCCGCCGCTGCCATGCAGACTGTCCGAGCGATCGGCGGCCGCCATCAGCAGGGAGGTATGGATTTCGACCATGCCCAGTTCGCGGGAATTATCCAGCGCCCGGGCAATGCGCTCGGCCTCTTCGAAGATAGGCCGGCAGATCAATTGATTGATCCGCGACAATTGGGTCATTTGCTTGCTGCTTAATTTGATCAGCAAGTCCGCCATGTTCTCGCTTAGTTTCAAGCGGAAAATCGCTACTTCGCGATCCTTGCGCAACAAGTTCTGAGCGAGCAGCAAATAGGAAAGATTGAGTTCCTGAATGTCCGCGAGATCGCTATTGGTGTTTGGCAACTTTCTCCCCTCCCCTTGTTCGATAGTGACTACCGCCACGACACCCCGCCAAATTTTTATGACCAGACAGCCCTGCATCCTGGCCCGAATCCGGCAAGGCCTCTGAAATGAGGTACTTGCGTGTCGATTCGTTGACGGTGGCGCCGTTTTTTCCTGAGTTCCCAACTGCACCAATACGGTGCAGAAATAAAATTTTTTTTGTTCCTAAAGTATCAAGTGATGCGTTCGATAACAGATAGGGGCAGATCTTTATTTGTACTTTCAAGCGAGTTTACAAAACCCTTACATTCGCCCTGCTTTTGCCTGCCTTTCACTTCGTTAGCTTGCTCATGATCGCTGATTGCGTTTACTGGCACAAGCGCTGGACCAGCGGGATGACTTGTCCTGCACCGGCTCGATAAGCACCATCGAGTTGGCCTTTTTGCCGGGTGACTTGCATGAGTTGACCAAGATAGTTCTGTCGATCATGCAAGAAGTTACTTACCCGACCATCCAGCTCAAGTATCTCGCTGATCAATTCAAGTTTGCGCAATTGGCCATCGTCGTCCAGTTGCGCCTGGCGCTCCGCGCGCTGCAGGCTGGCCGCGTCGAGCAAGCCCTGCGACTTGAGGGTGAAGATGCCATCCCAGTCGGCTTTTTCCGCGCACTCCAACATGCGCCGGGACTGTTCGAGCAGTCGTTCGTAGGCAGCGATCACTTGTGCTTGCAGCATATCTACCGTTATTCCTCGATTTCCGGGCCGATCGCATTCCACGCCGAGGCGATGGGGCCCAGCAGCTCCGCGGCGCTATTGAGGGAGGCTTCGTCGTTCTCCAGGTGCGCACGCAACAGCAGGCGCACGACGAAGTCGTAGAGATCGTCGAGCTGCCGGGCCATTTCGCCGCCCTGCTCCAGGTCCAGCGACCCACGCAGCCCGCGACTGACGATATTGATCGCGCGGGTGATCGCCTTGCCCTTCTCGGCGATATTGCCGGCCTGCATTTGCAGGCGGGCCATGCGGATCGCCGCCTGGTAGTGGTCGAACAGCATGCTGATGCGCTGGTGGGGCGAGGCGGCGAGAATGCCGCTCTCCAGCCCGACCCGGGCGTAAGCGCTGGCGTCTTGTGAAGGCATCATCGAACGGGCTCCTGCACATCAATCACTGTTGAGTGCCTCGAATTGGGTCGTAAGGTAATCGGCCGTGGTGTTCAGCGTCGAAATCAGGGTGTCGAGCTGGGTGAACTGCTCGCGCCAGCGCTCCATCTCCGAGTCGATCAGCGCCTGCTTCTCGTCGTAGCGCTCTTCGAGGCGTTCCAGCTTGGATTCCAGGCTGTCGGTCTTGGCGGTGATCAGGCCGCTGTCTTCGTCGAGGTAGTTGTCCAGGTCATCGGTCATGCGATTGATGAACCCGGACTTGCCGTCGCTGCCGATAAAGAACTCGGTGACCGCATCGAGGTTGTCGTTCAGCGCGCTTTCCAGCTTGTCGTCGTCGATCGACAAGGTGCCGTCGGACTCCAGGCCGATACCCAGTTGCGACAGATAGGTGAAGGTGCCGCTGCCGATCTGGCTGTACAGGTCGCTGGCCAGCTCGGTGCTGATGCGCCGCGTGGTCGAGTCGCCGAGCAGTTCGCCGGCGCTGCCGGAGTCGGCGTCGTAGGCGGTCAGGCTGTCCACTGTCGAAGCGAAGCTGTTGTAGGCATCGACGAAATCGTTGATCGCATCGATGATCTTGTCGGTGTCGCGGCTGACGGTCAGGGTCTGCGAGCTGCCGACCGCACTCAGGTTCAGGGTCACGCCTTGCAGCGCTTCGGAAACCGTATTGCTCTGGCTGGTGATCGAGATGCCGTTGATGGTCAGTTGCGCATCCTTGGCCTCGACCGTTTCCGTCATGCCGCTGAACAGCGACGTGGCCAGGTCACTGCTGTCGTCGCTGCTGTAGCTGACGCTGATTTCCGACTGGGTCCCGGTGCTGTTGGAGGTCAGCACCAGGCGGTACGGGGTGTCGCTGCCATCGTTGACCAAGGTCGCGGTCACCCCCGCATCGGCGGCGTTGATCGCATCGCGCAGACCCGACAGGGTGTTGTTGCTGCTGTCGAGGGTAATCGACACCGCATCGCTGCTGCCGACCTGCAAGGTCAGGGTGCCGGTGCCGAGGGTGCTGCTGGTATCGCTGATGCCGGTGGTGGCCAGGCTCTGGGCCTGGGCCAGTTGGGTCACTTCGATGCTGTAGCTGCCCGCCACTGCGTCGCTGGTGGTGGTGACCGACACGCCGCTCCCGGAAATGCTGGTGGACAGCGCCTCGTACAGGCTCGAATCAGCCAGCGCGGCGGCCGCCGTTTGCAGCTTGTCGAGGGCACTGGTGAGGGTGCCGTAGGCGGAAATCTCCGCCTCCACCGACTCTTCCTGGGCAGTGATCGGGTCCAGCAGGCTGGCCGTCTTCGACTCTTCCAGGCTCTCCAGAATGCTTTCCAGATCGAGCCCCGAGCCAACGCCCAGAGAGGTGATGCTTGCTGTAGAGCTGGTGGTCGTGGTCATGTGCGTGTCCGTCCTGATGTGAGCCTGGAGCCTTCGGGCGCAACATCGGCAAGCGCTTGTGGCGTCTTTAGGGGCCTGGGAAAAAAATCCCTCAGACTTGCATGGCCATCACGTCCTTATAGGCAGTGAGCAGGCGGTTGCGCACCTGCACGCCCATCTGGAAGGCCACGCTGGCCTTCTGCGAATCGGCCATCACGTCGCTCAGCGACACCTCGCTGCTCCCGGCCTGGAAGGCATTGGCCTGGGCGCCCGCGGCCTGCTGCAGGCGATTGATGCGCTGCAGCGACTGCTCCAGTTCGCCAGCAAAGCCGCTCGGAACCTGCCCGCCGACACCGGGAACGACACCCTGGGCCTGCTCGGCGAGGCTGCTGATCTGTTGCAGAACATCGGCAAGGGCCGGGGTGGTCATGGCGGAATCGCTCGTGGCTTGGCGGATACGCGGCAGGTTAGCAAGGCAGGGCTTGCGGGCATGCGCCCAATTGACCGCAAAACACCCGGCTTTTCTGCCCTTTGCCCGTCCACGCCTTCGCCAGAATGCCCCGAAGCTCAATTCTGCCCAGTTCCCGGACGGGTCGATCACCACTGCCAGCGGACTCTGCGATGCCCCTTTTCCCGGCCCCAACCTCAGCGTCGAGGTGCCCGTGACTACTGCTGCCCAGGCCAAGGCCGCAAAAAACAATCTGCCGATCCCCTCCCCCACGCGCCCGCTCGATGCGTTGACGGGGCTGCTGCGCGGCCGCCCGATGCTGCCCCTGCTGCTGGCCGGCGCAGCCGCAGTGGCGGTGCTGGTGGCCCTGCTACTGTGGGCCCGGGAGCCGGAATACCGGGTGCTGTTTTCCAACCTGGGCGAAGCCGACGGCGGCCAGGTGATCAGCGAGCTGGACAAGCGCAACGTGCCCTATCGCCTGGGCGAAGGCGGCCACACCATCATGGTCCCGGCCGAGCGGATGAACGCCCTGCGCCTGCAACTGGCCGAGCAGGGCCTGCCCAAGGGCGGCAATGTCGGCTTCGAGCTGCTCGACAAGCAGGCCTTCGGCATCAGCCAGTTCGCCGAGCACCTCAATTACCAGCGCGGCCTCGAAGGCGAGCTGGCGCGCACCATCGAGTCTCTCGGCCCGGTGTCCCGCGCCCGGGTGCACCTGGTGATGGCCCGCGATTCGGTGTTCGCCCGCGACCGCGAGGCCGCCCGCGCCTCGGTGGCCCTGACCCTGCAAGCCGGCCGCGAGCTGGGCCAGAGCCAGGTCAGCGCGATCATCCATCTGGTCACCTCCAGCGTGCCGGGGCTGGCCGTCGACGGCGTCACCGTGGTCGACCAGAACGGCCGCCTGCTTTCGCGCAGCCACACCGGCGACGGCCTCGACGGCTCGCAACTGGACTACGTCAACGAAATAGAGCGCAGCTACCAGACGCGCATCGAGGACATCCTCGCGCCACTGCTCGGCAGCCATAACGTGCACGCCCGGGTCACCGCACAACTGGACTTCTCGACCCGGGAAAGCACCGCCGAACGCTACGCCCCCAACCAGGACTCGAAATCGGCCTCGGTGCGCAGCCAGCAGACCTCCGAACGCCTGGCCCAGGGCGGCGACAGCGCCCGTGGCGTGCCCGGCGCGCTGACCAACTCGCCGCCGAACACTCCGCCGCCGACCAAGGCCACCGCCCCAGGCGCCAGCACCAGCGAAGCCGCCACCAACGAGTCGGCCAAGCCGCTGCAAAGCGAGCGCATGGTCAACTACGAGGTCGACCGCAATATCGAGCACGTCAAATCCAGCCTCGGCAGCGTGCAGCGCCTGACAGCGGCGGTGGTGGTCAACTACCGCACCACGATGAAGGACGGCGCGCCGGTCAACGAGCCGCTGAGCAAGGAAGAGCTGGCCGGCATCAACGACCTGGTGCGCCAGGCCATGGGCTACGACGAAAGCCGCGGCGACACCCTGCAGGTCATCAACAGCCCCTTCGTCGAAGAGCAGACCATCGAGGACGCCCTGCCCTGGTGGCGCACCCCCGAGGCCTACAACCTGACCATGGGCGTGCTGCGCTACCTGCTGGTGGCCCTGGCTGCGCTGACCCTGTGGAAGTTCGTGCTCAAGCCCATGCAACAGCGCAACGCCGCAGCCAGCGGTCGCGACCTGGTGCTGGCCGACGATGCCGGCGAGCCGACCCCGGGCGCCCGCGCCAGCGACAGCCTGAGCGTCGGCCAGGACAACCCGCAGCGCCCGGCACTGCCTCGCAAGTCGGCGCTCTATGAACAGAACATGGAGAGCCTGAAACGGCTCGCCACCGAAGACCCGCGCCTGGTGGCGATGATCGTTCGCGGCTGGATGAAAAAGCATGAGTAGCAAGATCAGTGGAGCACGCCGCAGTGCCATTCTCCTGCTGTCGCTGGACGCCGACAGCGCCGCCGAGGTGTTCAAGTTCCTCCCGGGAGACGACGTCGAGAGCATCAGCCTGGAAATGGCCCGGCTGAGCCAGGTGTCCCACGAGGAAATGCGCCAGGTGCTCGCCGACTTCATGGACGAGACCGAGCAGTACGCGGCCATCAGCATCCAGAGCAGCGACCATATCCGCGCTGTGCTGACCAAGGCCCTGGGCACCGAGCGCGCCGCCAGCCTGATCGACGACATCCTGGAAACCACCAACACCGGCTCCGGCATCGACAAGCTCAACCTGATGGAAGCGCCGGTGGTGGCCGAGATGATCCGCGACGAGCACCCGCAGATCGTCGCCACCATCCTCGTCCACCTGGAGCGCCACCAGGCCTCGGCGATCCTGCAATTGCTGCCGGAGCGCCTGCGCAACGACATCATCCTGCGCATCGCCACCTTCAGCGGCGTGCAGCCGGTGGCCCTGCACGAGCTGACCGAAGTGCTCGGCGTGATGCTCGACGGCCAGAGCCTCAAGCGCAGCAAGATGGGCGGCGTGCGGGCGGCGGCGGAGATCCTCAACCTCATGTCGACCAGCTACGAGTCCTCGGCCATCGAAAGCCTGCGCGGGCACAGCGTCGACCTGGCGCAGAAGATCCTCGACGAGATGTTCCTCTTCGAGAACCTCGCCGATGTCGACGACCGCAGCATCCAGACGCTGCTGCAGAACATCGACAGCAACTCCCTGGCCATCGCACTCAAGGGCGCCTCGGAGCCGCTCATGGAGCGCTTCCTGCGCAACATGTCGCAGCGTGCCTCGGTGCTGTTCCGCGAGGACATGGAAGCGCGCGGGCCAATGCGCATGTCGCAGATCGAAAACGAGCAGAAGACCATCCTGCAAGTGGTGCGGCGCCTGACCGAGACCGGCGAGATGGTCACCGGACGCGGCGACGATGCCTATGTCTGAGGCCTGGCAGACCTGGCGCATGGAGCCCCTGGGCGTTGCTGCGCCAGTGGTCAGCGAGCCGCAGGACCCGGAGCGCGAACGCCAGCGCCGGCTGGCCGCCGAGCGGCGCCAGGCCTTGCAGCACCTGCGCGAAAGCACCCTGGCCGAGGCACAGCAGCAAGGCCATGCGCTGGGCAAGGAGCTGGGCTACGCCGAGGGGCTGGCCGAAGGTCGCGAGGCGGCAGCGGAGGAATTGCGCCAGCAGGTCCGCCAGACCCTGGAACCCTTGCGTGCCCTGTGCCTTGGCTTCGACGCCGCCTTGCGCGAGGTGGACGACCATCTCGCGAGCGAGATCGGCCGTATCGCCCTCGACCTGGCCGCACGCCTGGCGGGCGAGGCCCTGGCCGTGCAGCCCGCGCAGGTGGAAGCCCAGGTGCGGCAGATGCTTGCCTGCGAACCGGCCCTCGGCGGCAAGCCGCGCCTGAACCTGAATCCCGACGACCTGCCCTGGGTGGAAAGCAGCCTCGGTGAAGAACTCGAAGCCGCAGGCTGGAGCCTGGCCGCCGACCCGCACATCCTCCCCGGCGGCTGCCGCCTGGTCAGCGCCAGCGGCGAGCTGGACGCCACCCGGCAGACCCGCGAAGCGCTGTTCAAGGACAGCGGCAACTGGCAGCTCGACGAACTGGGCCCGGCGCCATGAGCACCGCCAATCCGCACCTGCAACGCTGGTGCCGGGGTCTGCACGCCCTGACCGACGCCAGCGTCAAAGCCCCGGCCTACCGCCGCAGCGGGCGCATCACTCGCGCCACCGGCCTGGTCCTGGAAGCGGTCGGCCTGCGCCTGCCGCTGGGCGCGGGTTGCCGCATCGAACGCCTGGGCAGCGCCGGGGCGAGCTATGCCGAAGCCGAGGTGGTCGGCTTTGCCGGCGAGACCCTGTACCTGATGCCGCTGGAAGAGATCCACGGCCTGCAATCCGGCGCGCGCTTCTTCGCCCTGGCCGACGAACCCGGTGCCGACGATAGCGGCCGCCCCGTACCCCTGGGCATGTCCCTGCTCGGCCGGGTCCTGGACAGTTGCGGCGTGCCGCTGGACGGCAAGGGCCCGCTACTCGCCAGCCACCGCGCCAGCCTCCACGGCGAGCCGATCAACCCGCTGCAACGCGCGCCCATCGACCGCCAGATCGATGTCGGCATCCGCGCCATCAACGCCCTGCTCAGCGTCGGCCGCGGCCAGCGCCTCGGCCTGTTCGCCGGCTCCGGAGTGGGCAAGTCGGTACTGCTGGGGATGATGGCCCGCTACACCCGTGCCGACGTGGTGGTGGTCGGCCTGATCGGCGAGCGCGGCCGCGAAGTGCAGGACTTCATCGACAGCATCCTCGGCGAGGAAGGCCTGGCCCGCGCGGTGGTGGTGGCTGCCCCGGCCGATGCCTCGCCGCTCAAGCGCCTGCAGGGCGCCGCCTACGCCACGCGCCTGGCCGAGGATTTTCGCGAGCAGGGCAAGGACGTGCTGCTGATCATGGACTCGCTGACCCGCTACGCCATGGCCCAGCGCGAAATCGCCCTGGCCCTGGGCGAGCCGCCGGCGACCAAGGGCTACCCGCCGTCGGTGTTCGCCAAGCTGCCCAAGCTGGTCGAGCGCACCGGCAACGGCCCCCGTGGTGGCGGCTCGATCACCGCGTTCTATACCGTGCTCAGCGAGGGCGACGACCAGCAGGACCCGATCGCCGACTCGGCCCGGGCCATTCTCGACGGGCACATCGTGCTGTCGCGGCACCTGGCCGAAGCCGGTCACTACCCGGCGATCGATATCGAAGCCTCGATCAGCCGGGCAATGAGCGCGGTGGTCAGCGAGTCCCAGCAGCGCAAGGCGCAGAAACTCAAGCAGGCCCTGTCGCGCTACCAGCGCAACCGCGACCTGATCGGCGTCGGCGCCTACGCACCGGGGCACGATGCCCAGCTCGACCGTGCGGTGAGCCTGTACCCGCATATCGAACGTTTCCTCCAGCAACGCACCGGCGAACGTAGCTCCATCGAAGACACCCTCGCCGGGCTCAACCTGCTGTTCCCCGGCAAATGACGAGGTCGCGCCATGGCCAATGAATCGCTGCAACTGCTGGTCGAACTCACCGCCAAGGCCCGCGAGGCCGCTGCCAGCGCCCTGGCGAAAAGCCGCAGCGCCGAGCAGCAGATGGCCGGGCAGGTGCGCGCGCTGGACGGTTATCAGCGCGAGTACCGGCAAACCCTGCAACAGGAGTTGAGCGGCGCCGGCATGAGCCCGGCGACCCTGGCCAACTTTCGCGGCTTCCTGAAGTCCCTGGAAACCGCGATCGAACGAGCCGAGGCCAACCTGGCCAGGCACCGCGCCCAGGTCGAGCAGCACCAGGAGGCGTGGCGCCAGGCATGGCGCAAGGTCAACGCGCTGGAAACCCTGCTGGCCCGGCGTCAGGAACAAGCACGCCTGCTGGCCGGACGCGCGGAACAACGGCGCACCGACGAACTGGCCGGGCGCACGCAACGAGGCGCCTTCAGTGGCGCCGGATTCTGAGGAGCTGCATGGATATCATCACCGCCCTTGCGGCCCTGCCGACGGCGCAACCTGAAGCTGCCGCGGATACCGGCACGGCCGATGGCGAGGCGTTTGCCGCGGTCTTGCAGCAGGCTGAAACTGCGGTCAGCCAGGCGACCGCCCCGGCGCTGCCACCCACCGAGAACCTGGTAGCAGCGGCGGAGAGTGCGCCGCAGCCTGTAGAGCTGCCACCAGAGCCGCCCGCACCACAGCCTGAAGTACAAGCCCCGACTCAGCCTGCGGCGGTCGAGACGGTCGACGTCGAGCTGCCGGAAATGGCCCTTGCCGAAGCGGACGTGGAACCCGAACCCGAGCCCGTGCAAACCGAAGCACTGGCGCTGGACGATGCCATCCCTAGCGACGATGACAGTGAACAGCCCGAAGACCCGCTGACCGCGATCCGCCAGCGCCTGGACCTGATCGACAGCGCCAACCTGCTGTCCCTTGGTGCCTTTGCGGTCGCCCCGCAAGTGGTGGCGACGCAACCGGCCGTGGCGAAGCCCGAGCCGTCCATCGAGGACAGCAAGACCGAGGTGCTGCAATGGTCCGCGCCTGAAGCCGAGGATATCGCGCCGGTGGTGGTCGAGAACGCTGCACCGGTGGAGCGTCCGGCCAGGAGCACCAGCAGCCTGGCCGTCGAGAGCCCTCCCGACGATGCCCAGCAGCCCGTGACGACGCCTGTGGCGTTCACGGTTGCCAATCAGACACCGGCCAGTCTCGTGGCCGTGGCCAGCGAAGAAATCCAGACGCCCGTGGACAGTCCGCAATGGCAGGACGAGCTTGGCCAGCAGGTGGTCGCCATGGTCCGCCGTGGGGATCAGCAGGTGGATATGCGCCTGAATCCGGCCGATCTCGGGCCGTTGTCCATCAGCCTGAATATCAGCGAGGGCGGCGTGCAGGCGCAGTTCCAGTCGGCCCACGCCTCGGTGCGGGCGGCGGTGGAGCAGGCGTTGCCGCAATTGCAGGCGACGCTGGCGGCGCAGGGGTTGGCGTTGGGTGAGGCGTCGGTGAATGACGGGGCGTCAAGGCAAGCTACCGGGGAGCAGCCACGGCGGGAGTCGCAGCGTGGCGAGCCGCGCCGGGAAGTGGTGGAGAGTGCCGTTGCACCATTGCCGGCGCAGCCGATTGCCAGCTCGGGGGCGGTCGTCGATCTCTATCTCTGACCCGATTTTGTGTTGCTGCTGATGGCCTCATCGCCGGCAACGCCGGCTCCCACAGGGTCCCGGATCGACCGCATGATCCAGGCCCGACACAAGCCCCCGTGGGAGCTGGCATTGCCAGCGATGGGGCCAGAAAGAACAACCCAATTAGCAAGACCCAGGTCGAAGCTGATGGCCTCATCGCCGGCAACGCCGACTCCCACAGGGTTCCGGGCCGGCCGCATTATCCAGGTCCGACACAAGCCCCCGTGGGAGCTGGCTTGCCAGCGATGAGCATGGGTATCTACACAACTTCAGATCAGCCATGAAGCCACAGGCCGCCGAGTACC